>DASVOS010000008.1 GCA_036383255.1 Gammaproteobacteria bacterium
CCGAGGGCGCGGCGCTGCTGCAGCCCGCCGCGGCGGCGCGGGAGGCGGCACGGGCCTGGAACCTCGCGGTGGCCTACCGGGTGCCGCTGGAACGCATCGCCGCCGGCGATGAGGACGCGCGGGCCTTCGCAGCCTGGGCCGAACACTACGGCACCGAGAGCCGCGTCCAGGGCTGGCTCGAGGATGCGCGCCTCGCGGACTGGCTGGCGACCCAGGCGCGGGAGCGCACGCTCGCGCTGCCGCCGCGGGTGGTGTTCATCGGTTTCGACGAGCTGACGCCCCAGCAGCGGGAGCTGGCGGAAAGCCTGCGCCTCGGCGGCTGCGCGGTGGAGGTGCTGGAGATCGAGGCGCCGGCGCCCACGGGGGCCATGCGCCTGGAAGTGGACGACACGCAGGCTGAGATGCGCGCGGCGGCGGCCTGGGCGCGGAGGAAGCTGGAGAAAGATCCCGCCGCGTCCATCGGCATCGTGGCGCGGGACCTCGCCGGTTGCCGCGCGGCGCTCGCCCGCGCGCTGGATGACGCGCTTTGTCCCGCCGCCGCGGCGGGCCGCGCGGTCGCGCGGCCCTATGACCTCTCCCTGGGCCTGCCGCTGGATTCCTTCCCGGTGGTGCACGCGGCGCTGTCGGCGCTGGAACTGCTGCGCCGGCGCACGCCGTTCCACACTGTGAGCCTGCTGCTGCGTTCGCCGTTCCTGGGGAGCGCCGAGGCGGAGCAGCACGCGCGGGCGCGCCTGGAGCTGCGCCTGCGGGAGCGGGTGAGCGAGCACATCGGCCTCAAGGCCCTCATGAACTTCGCGGCGGGCCTCGGCGCCACGCCGCGGCTCCTGGCGGCGCTGCAGTCGCTGCAGGAGAAGACGGTGGCGCTGCCCCAGAGGCAGAAGCCTTCCGCCTGGGCACGGGACTTCGCGGACGCGCTCACCCGTGCCGGCTGGCCCGGCGAGCGGCGCCTCGACAGCGCCGAATACCAGACGGTGACGGCGCTGCGGGAACTCATCGGCGGGCTTGTCCACCTGGATGCGACGCTGGGTGCCATCACCCTCGGCGAGGCGATGACGCGCCTGAGGCGCCTCGCGGCGGACCACGTGTTCCAGCCGGCGGGCGCGGACGCGCCGGTGCAGGTACTGGGCCTGCTGGAGACCTCGGGCCTGGCCTTCGATCATCTGTGGGTGATGGGGCTCACGGACGACGCCTGGCCGGCGGGACCGCGGCCGGCGAGCTTCATCCCGCCGAAGCTGCAGCGGGAATGCCGGCTGCCCCATGCGAGCGCCGCGCTCGAACTCGAGTTCGCGCGGCGCGTGACCAGGCGGCTGCTGGCGAGCGCGCCGGAAGTGGTGGCGAGCACTGCTTCGGCGGAGGGCGACACGCCGCTCCGGCCGAGCCCGCTGGTGGCGGAGCTGCCGGCCATGGAACCCGTGCAGGTCGCGGCCACGGGTTACCGCGCGCAACTGCAGCGGGAGTTCCCGCGGGCGGGAGAACGACACCGGGACTTGCGGGCACCGGTGCTGGGGCCCGGCGAGCAGACCCGCGGCGGCACCCAGCTCATCAAGTCCCAGGCCGCGTGTCCTTTCCAGTCCTTCGCGGTGCACAGGCTCGGAGCCGGCGCGCTGGAGGAGCCTGCGTTCGGGCCCGATGCGCTGGAGCGGGGCCGCCTGGTGCACGAGGTGCTGCAGGCCGCCTGGGAGGAACTCAAGGACCACGCGCACCTGGCGGCACTGGACGCGGCCACGCGGCGCACCCTCGCGGAACGCTGCGCGGCGCGGGTGGTGGCGGTGCGCGCCCGGGAGCTGCCGGACATCTACACGCCGCGGGTGGCGGAGCTGGAGCGGGAGCGGCTCGCGGGCCGGGTGGATGCCTGGCTCATGAAGGAGCTGGCGCGCCCGCCGTTCCGGGTGCTGGAGTCGGAATCGGAGCACATCCTGAAGCTCGGGCGCCTGAACCTGCGCATCCAGGTGGACCGCATCGACGAACTGGCGGACGGCAGCCGCGTGATCATCGACTACAAGACCGGCCAGGTGAACGTGAACGCCTGGCTGGAGGCGCGGCCGGACGAGCCGCAGCTGCCGCTGTATGCCTTGGCGAACTCAGAGCGCCTGGCGGGACTCGTGTTCGCCTGCCTCAAGCCCGGCGAGATGCGCATGGCGGGGCTCGCAGAACGGGAAGGCGTGGGCGCGGGGGTCGCGGTGTACGCGCAACGCAAGCAACGCCCGGCGGAGGCGCCGGACTGGGCAGCGCTGCTGCGCTGGTGGCAGGCGAACCTCGGCGCGCTGGCGGAGGAGTATGCCGGCGGCGACGCGCGGGTGGCACCCAAGAGCGCGGCGGATTGCGAGCGCTGTCACCTCTCCACCTTCTGCCGCATCCATGAGTTGGGCGACCCCGGAGAGCAGGATGGCGACTGAGCGGCTCCCCATGGATGACGCGGCGGCGCGGCGCGCGGCACTGGACGTGCGCGCTTCGTGCATCGTGCGGGCGCCCGCCGGTTCCGGCAAGACCGAGCTGCTGACCCAGCGTTACCTCGCGCTGCTAGCCACGGTGGATGAGCCGGAGGAGATCATCGCCATCACCTTCACCCGCAAAGCGGCAGGAGAGATGCGTGACCGCATCGTGGAGGCGCTGGAGCTGGCGCGGGGACCCGAGCCCGAGGCGCCGCACAAGCGCGTCACCTGGGAGCTGGGGCGACGTGCCCAGGCGCGGGATGCGGAGCAGGGCTGGCAGCTCAGGCTGCACCCCGCGCGCATGCGCATCCAGACCATCGATTCCCTTGACGCAGAGCTCACGCGGCAGATGCCGCTGCTCTCGGGCTTCGGCGCGCCGCTGCGGGTGAACGAGCGGCCGCAAGAGCTTTACGAGGAAGCCGCGCGCCGCACGCTGAGGCTGCTGGACGAGGGTGAGCCGTTGCAGGCCACGGCGGTGGAGAGCCTGGCTCGGCACCTGGACTGCGACCTGCCCCGCATCCACCGGCTGCTCTCGCGCATGCTGGCGCGCCGCGACCAGTGGCTGCGGCACATGCAGAGCCCCCGCGAGGAACTGGAGGCGGCTCTGCGCCGGGAGGTGGATGGACACCTGCAGCAGCTGCTGGCGGCCTTGCCTGCGGATTCCCGCCAGGAGCTGCTCGAGCTCACCATACATGCGGGCGGCGTGCTGCGCGCCGGCGGCGTGGAATCGGATCTCGCCGCCTGCGCGACGCTCATGGCGCTGCCACCGGCGGACGCCACCGGGCTCCCTGCCTGGCGCGGTATCGCGACGCTGCTGCTCACGGATGCGGGCCAGTGGCGCCGGGTGCTGAACAAGAACCAGGGTTTACCGCCGGAGGAAGCAGGCGCCAAGGCGCGGGCCATGGAACTGATCCGGCGCCTGGAGCGGGAAGCGCCGCTGTGCGCGGCGCTGGCGGCGGTGCCTTATCTCCCGGAGCCGCGCTATGCCGATGCCCAGTGGCTGGTGCTGGAAGCGCTGCTGCAGATCCTGCCCCTCGCTACCGCGCAACTCAGGTTGGTGTTCGCAGAGCGGGGCGAGGCGGACTTCGCTGAGGTGACACTGGGCGCGCTGCAGGCCCTGGGCGAGCCGGAAGCACCGACGGACCTCGCGCTGGCGCTGGACTATCGCATCCGCCATCTCCTGGTGGACGAATTCCAGGACACCTCCGTGAACCAGTTCCGCCTGCTCACGGTGCTCACGGCCGGCTGGCAGCCGGAGGACGGACGCACGCTGTTCCTGGTGGGCGATCCCGCCCAATCCATATACCGCTTCCGCGAGGCGGAGGTGGGGCTGTTCCTGAGCGCCTGGCAGCAGGGCCTGGGCGGCTTGCCGCTGAAGCCCTTGCAGCTGCAGGCGAACTTCCGCTCCCGCGCCGAACTCGTGGATTGGTACAACCAAGTTTTCCCATCCCTGTTCCCGGCGTCGGCGGACGTGGCGAGCGGCGGCGTGCCCTATGGAATCTCCGAGGCGCGGCGCGAGGCGGCAGGCGGCGCAGCGGTGACGGTGCACGCCCTGGGCCAGGACCGGCGCGTGGAGGAAGCGGAGAAGATCCTGGAGATCGCCCGTGGTGCCGGGGCCGGCGCGCGCGTGGCGGTGCTGACCCGCGCCAAGTCGCACTTGGCCGCGGTGGTGGCGGCACTGCGCCGGCGCGGCATGCACTTCCAGGCAGTGGAGATCGAGACCCTGGGGCAGCAGCCGGTGGTGCAGGACCTTTTGGCACTGACCCGTGCGCTGGCCCATCCCGGCGACCGCAGCGCCTGGCTCGCGGTGCTGCGCGCGCCCTGGTGCGCGCTCACCCTCGCGGAGTTGCACGCGCTGGCGGGTGCCGATCATGACGCGCCGCTGCCGGCGCTGATGGCGGCGGCGGATGGACTGGCGGCGGCCAACCCGCGTTTCGCCCATACCCGCATGGTCTTGTTGCGGGCACTGGCGGAGCGCAATCGCGGCACGCTGCGGGAACAGGTGGAACACGCCTGGCTCGCCCTGGGTGGACCGGCGGCATTGGCGGGCGAGGAAGCGCTGGCGGATGCGGAGGCCTATCTCACGCTGCTGGAGGAGATCGGCGAAGGCGGCGCGCTCATGAGCGCCGGCGAACTGGAGCGGCGGCTCGCGCAGTTGTTCGCGCGGCCCGATCCGGAGGCGGACGGCTCCCTGCAGCTCATGACCATCCACAAGGCCAAGGGCCTCGAGTTCGAGGTGGTGATCCTGCCGGGCCTGGACGCGGCGGTGCGCGGCGAGGACCTGGACCTCATGGTGTGGCTGGAACGGCCACGGGCGGACGGCGCTGCGGACCTCTTGCTGGCGCCGCTGGATGCGCCGGGCCAGGAACGGGACGCGCTCTACACCTGGGTGCGGATGCTGCGCCAGGAACAGGAACAACTGGAGCAGGTGCGGGTGCTGTACGTGGCCGCGACCCGCGCCCGGGAACGGTTACACCTCCTCGGCGGCGTGGACATGAAGGAAGAAGAAGGGCGGCCCGTGCCGGTGACGCCGCGGACCGGCTCGCTGCTCGCGCTGCTGTGGCCCGCGGTGCGGACGGAGTTCGAGAAGGGCACGGCAAGTGCCGTGGCGCCCACCCCGCCGCCGCAGCCGGCCGAGGCACCGGCGTTCACGCGGCTTGCGGCCGCCTGGCAGCCGCCGACGCCGGAGCCGGGTATCCGCTGGATCGGCAGCACCATGCTGGCGGCCGAGCAGGACCTGGAGTTCCAGTGGGTGGGCGAGACGTTGCGGCATGTGGGTACCGTGGTGCACCGGCTGCTGCAACGCATCGCCGAGGATGGCCTCGAACGCTGGGACGCGGCGCAGCGCCAGCGCGCGCTGCCACTGGTGCGCCAGCTGCTGAGCCAGGCAGGCGTGCGGGAGGAGGAACTGGCGGGAGCTGCGGCGGACACGATGCGCGCGGTGGATAACATGCTCGCCGACGAGCGCGGCCGCTGGCTGCTGGACAACAACCACGCCGACGCGCGCTGCGAGTACGCCCTGAGCCTGCTCAGGGACGGACGCCTGGAGACCGGCATCATAGACCGCAGCTTCGTGGATGCAGACGGGACACGCTGGATAGTCGACTACAAGACCAGCCGCCATTCCGGCACCGACGTGGACGCGTTCCTGGAACGGGAACGCGTGCGCTACGCGCCGCAGCTCGAGCGCTACGCGCGGCTGGTGCGCGGCCTGGGCACGCCGCGTGTTAAAGTGGCGCTCTACTTCCCCCTCATGCAGCGCTTCCTCTCCTGGGAACCGGACCATGGCCCAGAGCCTTGAAAACCGCCTGGTGGTGGCGATCTCCTCGCGGGCACTGTTCGACCTGGAGGAGAGTCACCGCATCTTCACCGACCAGGGCCTCGAAGCCTATTCCCGCTACCAGGTCGAGCGCGAGGACGTGGTGCTGGAACGCGGCGTGGCCTACGGCCTGGTGCAGAAGCTGCTCAGGCTGAACCAGGGCGCGGCGCAGAAGCGGGTCGAGGTGATCCTGCTCTCCCACAACAGCGCCGATACGGGCCTCAGGGTGTTCAACTCCATCCAGAAGCACGGCCTCGACATCACGCTCGCCGCGTTCACCAACGGTGCCTCCCCCTGGCGCTACGTGGAACCCTTCAGCGCCGACCTGTTCCTGTCGGCGGAGGCGGCCGACGTGGTGAAGGCCCTGGACGCGGGCTATGCCGCCGCGGCCATCGTGCCCTCACAGGTGTCGCGCCGCGACGATGGCGAGCTGCGCATCGCCTTCGACGGCGATGCGGTGCTGTTCTCGGACGAGGCGGAGCGCGTGTACCAGGAGCGCGGCCTCGCCGCCTTCGCCGAGAGCGAGCAGAAGCAGGCGCGCGAGCCCCTCAGCGGCGGGCCGTTCAAGAACTTCCTCTCGGCGCTGCACCGCATCCAGGCCGAGTACCCGCCGGAGCGCGCGCCGATCCGCACCGCGCTCGTCACCGCGCGCTCGGCGCCGGCCCACGAGCGGGTGATCCGCACGCTCAGGGCTTGGAACATCCGCATCGACGAGGCGCTGTTCCTGGGCGGGCTGCCCAAGGGCGAGTTCCTCAAGACCTTCGGCGCTGACATCTTCTTCGACGACCAGAAGGGCCACGTGGAGACGGCCGCGGAGCACGTGGCCACCGGGCACGTACCCCACGGCATCAGCAACCGGGGTCCGGGCTGAGCATGCTGGCGATCCTGCGCGACGTGGCGGGGGTGATGCGGCAGATCCGCAGCTATCCCCTCTACCGCACGCCGCTGGAGCGGGGCCGCGCGGCCGGCCGCTTCCTGGCCTGGCAGGTGCTGGGGCGGATGCGCAGCGGCGCCCTGGAGATGCCCTTCGTGGACGGCTCGCGGCTCTTGGTGAAGCGCCGCCTCGGCGGCAGGCTGCACTACGTGCTGGGCCTCGCTGAGTTCGACGACATGGCCTTCGTCGGCCACCTGCTGCGCCGCGACGAGGTGTTCGCGGACGTGGGCGCCAACATCGGCGTCTACAGCATCATGGCGGCGGTGGCGGGCGGCGCCCGTGGCGTGGCCTTCGAGCCCGCGGAGCGGGCCTACCACTACCTGCGCGAGAACCTGACGCTGAACCGGCTGGAGGGCCGCATCGAGACCTTCCGCTGCGCCGTGGGGGCCGAGGCGGGCCGGCTCCCGCTCACCGCGGGACAGGGCGAGATCAACCACGTGCTACGGGCGGGCGAGGACGCCGAGGCAGTGCAGGTGGACGTGGTGAGCCTCGACGGCTTCTTCGATGGACGCACGCCGCCCACGCTGGTCAAGGTGGACGTGGAAGGTTTCGAGACCGAGGTGGTGCGCGGCATGCGCGGCCTGCTGGCCGCGGGCACGCCCCTGGCGGTGCTGATGGAGCTCGCCGGCATGGGCGAGAAGTACGGCTATGATGAGCGCGCGCTGCGGGCCGAGCTGGAAGGCCATGGCTACACGGCTTGCGCCTATGACGCGCTAGGCCGCAAGCTGGCGCCCCTGGAGGGGGATGCCTCCGGTTCGTCCAACATCCTGTTCGTGCGCGACCTCGCGGAGGCGCGCCGGCGGCTGCGGGAGGCCGAAGCGTTCACCCTCGGCACATATAAGGTGTAGGGATGGAAACCGAATTCGAGAGCTGGCATGAAGAGATGCAGTCGGCATTCCTGTACCGGGTGCTGGCAGCCTGTGAACCGGCGCCGGAGAACAAGACGCTGTTCCTGAAGCTCGCCGATGCCGCCGAGGAGCAGGCGCTGCACTGGCGCAAGCTCGCCACGGACAAGGGCCTGGCGGTACCTGAGCGCTTCGAGCCCGCCGTGCGCGCGCGGCTGGTGGCGCACATGCTGCGGCGTTTGGGGCCGCAGCGCATGCTGCCGGTGCTGGCGGCCATGAAGGTGCGCGGGCTCTCGGTCTATACCCAGGGCACGCCCGGCGGCCACGGCATGCCCATCGCGGGGCAGCAGGAATCCCGCCACCGGCGCATGGCCGGCAGCGGCAGCTTCCGCGCCGCGGTGTTCGGAGTAAACGACGGCCTGGTGTCCAACGCCAGCTTGATCCTGGGCATGGCCGGCGCGTCGGTGGGCAATCCCGTGATCCTTCTCACCGGCGTGGCGGGACTCCTGGCGGGCGCCGCTTCCATGGCGGCGGGCGAGTACGTCTCCATGCGCTCGCAGCGCGAGATGTTCGAGTACCAGATCGGCCTGGAGGACGCGGAGCTGAAGGCCTACCCGGAGGAAGAGGCGGAGGAACTGGCGCTCATCTATGAGGCGCGCGGCATCCCCGCGGCCGACGCGAAGCGGATGGCGGACACGCTGATCCGCGATCCCACCCGCGCGCTCGATACATTGGCGCGGGAGGAACTGGGCCTCAACCCGCGCGAGCTGGGCTCGCCCTGGGGCGCGGCCATCGCCTCGTTCCTGGCCTTCGCTTTCGGCGCGCTGCTGCCGCTGCTGCCGTTCCTGTGGCGCGGCGCGGCGCATGCCACGGCGGCTTCCGTGGGCGTGACGCTGGTGGCACTTTTCGTCACAGGCTCGGTGGTGAGCCTGTTCACCGGCCGCTCCCCCTGGTGGAGCGGCGTGCGTATGATGCTGATCGGCGCGCTGGCGGGCGGCGTGACCTTCCTGGTGGGCCTCCTCTTCGGCGTGGCCCTGGGCTGAACCCATGAGCGACTATGGCACCTTCTACCACAGCATCGCGCGGCGCCAGTATCCGCTGAAGCAGCGGCTGCGGGAGCTGTTCGCCACCTGGAAGCAGCCGGCGGCGCTCGCCGCGCTGCTGGACGCGCTGCCGCAGGGCGCGCGGGTGCTGGACGTGGGCGCGGGGCAGGGCACCCTGCTCTCGAAGCTCGCCGAGGCGCGGCCGGACCTGGAGCTGGTGGCCTTCGAGATGGCGCCGGCCGGGGAAGCGAAGGGCTACTCGTGGGTGGCGGGTGACGCCTGCAGGCTGCCGTTCCAGGACGGACGCTTCCAGCTGGTGCTGTGCCGCCACGTGATCGAGCACGTGCCGGACGCGATGCGCATGGTGCACGAGCTGGCGCGGGTATTGGTGCCCGGGGGGCGGCTCTACCTGGAGTGCCCGGACGTGCGCAGCAGCATGGCCTGGTCGCCGCTGAACTTCTGGGAGGATCCCACGCACCTGCGCCCCTACACGCGCATCGGCCTGGCGCGGGTGTTCCAGCTCGGCGGGCTCGCCACCTCCGCCACCGGGCGGGTGCGGGACTGGCGGCTGGTGCTGCTGGGCGCCTTCTACCTGCCGGTGGCCTGGGTGGCGCGCGATCCCTTCTTCCGCCGCCACTGGCTGGCGAACGTGTTCGGCATCTTCATCTACGGCGTCGCGGCCAAGTAGCCGTCCTGCTCAGGGCTGCTGCGGTGGCGCGCCGCGCTCCTCGCGGATCTTCTCCCATACCGGGTCCTCGTCGCTGAGGAGCCGCATCAGGTTCTCGTGCACGCGTTTGCGGAAACGCCCGCCCGGCTCCACCTGCGGGCCGGCTACCGCCACGTTGGTGACGTGGCGGCTCACGCGCAGCGGGTGGGGCTGCGGCGGCAGGTAGTAAGCGTCGTTGCGATTGGCGGTGCCGGCATCGTTGGTCTGCACGAAGAACGGCACGAAGGTGTCGCTCACGGTGCCGAGCGCCTGGTAGTCACCGACGAAGAGCCCCAGCGCGTCCGGCGCGAGCGTGAGATCGAAGGGGCCGGTGATGTGCTGCTCGCTCCAGTGCACGCCGTCGCTGGAGGAGGTGAACCAGTAGTCGGTGGGCAGGGTGGCGGCGGCGGTGTCGTTGCGGAAGTCATAGTAGGTGATGCCCACGGTGCCGTCGCCCAGCACCGCGACGGTGGGGGTGAAGGCGGGCGCGCCGGCCACCGAGTTGATGCGGCGCGGCTGGGACCAGTGCCTGCCGCCGTCGCTGGAGCTGGCATAGGCGATGCTGTCGTGGTCGCCGTTGCTGAAGCGGCCATCCTGCCAGGTCACCGCCAGCATGTCGCCGGGTCCCGCCGCCATCTGCGGGATGCCGGCGCCGGCGCGCACGCCCTGGCCGGTGTGCGGGTCCGCCGTGCCCACCGCGAGGCTGCGCGCGACGGTGAAGGGCGCGGTCCAGGTGACGCCATGGTCCTGGGAGCGCATCACCTTGATGGTGCTGGTGGCGCCGTCGCCGGAGGTGCCGTCGATCTCCACGAACAGGTCGAGCAAGGTGCCGTCCTGCATCACCACGATCTCGTTGCCGATGGTCTGGTTGTCCACGCCGGGGTCGTAGATGGCCCGGGCCGGCTCCCAGCTGGCGCCGCCGTCGGTGGTGCGGGAGAACATGGCGGCGCCGCGGTTGTCGACGGTGAGCCGGTCCCACACCGCGTACACGAAGTGCGAGTCGGTGGGATCGGCGGTGATGGCTTCCTTGTCGTTGAAGGCGCTCTGGCCGTCCCGGATCAGGGTCACGGGGTCGCTCCAGATGAGGCCGCCGTCGGTGGAGCGCACCACGAGCACCGCGCCGTCGGAACCGGGCTGCAGGGTCTGGCCCGTGAAGGAGATGGAGATCACGTAGGCAGTGCCGTCCGGCGCGAAGCTGACCCAGGGGTCCGAGGCACGCTGGTAGTCGGCGCCGTTCGCGGCATTGCCGCCGGCGCAGCGCGACATCTTGAGCTTGCTCTCGGTCCAGGTCTGGCCGCCGTCCATGGACGCGCCCGCCACCAGGCCATGGGCGCCGCCGTCGGACCAGCGGTCCTGCTGCCAGACGCCGATGATGTTGGTGGGGTTCGCGGGGTTGATGGCCATGTAGGGCTCCACCTCGGCGTTCTGGTAGGAGACGCTGCCGCCCAGGTTGCCGCCGCAGCCCGCGCCATAGGGCGAGGCCGCCGAGGCCTTGACCAGGGAGGTGCTGGGCGGGCCCAGCACAGGCTCGGTGACGCCGCCGCTGCCGGCGCTGGAACCGGAACCGCCGCCGCCGCAGGCGGCGAGGGCGAGGGACGCCGCGAGGGCGAGGAGCCTGGCTGTATTCATGGATGTCTTACCCGCTGCGGCTGGACTTCACTTAGCTATAGCATGCCATGCGGCGGCGGGCCGCATCCAAATCTGAATCAATTCTGAACGCCCAAAAGGAGACGGCGGGCCTCGCGGCCCGCCGTCATCTCAACCGAACATCGGTTCAACTCACCAGATCACGCAGCGATCCTTGTTCACCATCGGGCTTTCGCCCTTGATGCCGAAGGCCTTCTGGAACTCCGGCATGTTGGCCATGGTGCCGTTGACGCGGTACACGCCGGGCGGGTGCGGGTCGATGGTGACCAGCCGGCGCGATTCCTCGGGCCGGATGTTCATGGCCCACACGTGGGCGGCGCCCAGGAAGAACTGCTGGTCCGGGGTCAGGCCGTCGATGGTCTTGGCGTTCTTGTAAGCCGCCGACTTGTGGAAAGCGCGCCAGGCCAGGGTGAGGCCGCCGAGGTCGGCGGTGGCCTCGCCGGTGACCAGCTTGCCCTGCACGTGCAGGCCGCCGTCCACGGTGTAGGACGAGAAGTGGTCGGAGATGCAGTCGGTGGCGACATGGAACTTCTTGAGGTCGTCCTCCGTCCACCAGTTCTGCAAGTTGCCGTGGCCGTCGAACTGGGCGCCCTGGTCGTCGAAGCCGTGGGTCATCTCATGGCCCATGACGAAGCCGAGCGCGCCGTAGTTCACCGCCGCCGGGGCGTGAGGGTCGAAGAACGGCGGCTGCAGGATGCCGGCCGGGAAGTTGATGTTGTTGCGCAGCGGGCTGTAGTAGGCGTTGACGGTCTGCGGCGTCATGCCCCACTCGTTCTTGTCCACCGGCTTGCCGATCTTGTTCAGCTCGCGCTTGTTCAGGAAGTCGTTCGCGCGCATCACGTTCTGCACGTAGCTGTCGCGCTTGATGTCGAGGGCGGAATAGTCGCGCCACTTGTCGGGGTAGCCGATGCGCTCCTCCATCATGCCGAGCTTGACGTCGGCGGCCTTACGGGTGTCAGGCGACATCCAGGCCAGGTCGGTGAGGTCTTCCTTCAGCGCGCCGCGGATGCCGTGCAGGATGTCCAGCACCGCCTTCTTGGAGGAGGGCGGGAACTTCTTCTCCACGTAGAGCTTGCCCATGGCGAAGCCGAGCGCGGTGTCCTCGGTGCTGACCACGCGCTGCCAGCGCGGCAAGAGCTCCTGGGCGCCGGTGAGGGCGGCGTTCATCTTGAAGTCCTCGTCCACGAACGCCTTGGGCAGGTAGGCGGCGAACGCGTCCACCGTGTGCCAGCGCAGGTAGGTCTTCCAGTCGTCGAGGGAGACCTTGGCGAGCTTGCCGTCCAGCGTCTTGAAGAAGTCGGGCATCGCGAGGTTGAGGCTCGCGATCTCCGGGTGGCCGACGTTGGCCAGGTAGTCCTTCCAGGAGAGGGTCGGGGTGGCCTTGTCGAGCTCGGCCAGCGTCATGACGTGGTAGATGTTCTCGGGCTTGCGCTGGTCCACGCGCGGCATGGAGGCCTGGGCGAGGTCCGTCTCCAGGGCCATGACCATCTTGGCCTCGTCGGCCGCCTTCTGCGGCGAGTCGCCGAGCAGCTGCAGCATGTTGTTCACGTGGGCCACGTAGGCATCGCGCACCTTCTGGAACTTGTCGGCCTGGGCCTTGCACGCGTCGTACTCGGCCTGGGCCGGGCTCGCGGCAGTGCTCGCGGCCGAGGTGGCGGTGGCGGCCGGCGCCACGCACTTGTCGGCGGTCTTGAGGTAGTAGTCGCGGTCCGGCAGGCCGAGGCCGCCCTGGGCGGCGATGGCGATGACCTTGCTGCTGTCCTTGAAGTCCTGGATCTGGCCGAAGCCGAACATGGCATCCACGCCGATCATCTGCAGGTGCGCCATCTCCTTCTGCAGGGAGGCCTGGTCCTTGATGGCGGCGATGGCGGCGAACTCGGACTGCAGCGGCGCGAGGCCGGCCTTCTCGATGCCCGCCTCGTCCATGCCGGTGGCGTAGAAGTCGCCGACCTTCTGCTCGGTGCTGCCCGCCTTGTGGGCGGTCTTGGCGTTGTCTTCCAGGATCTGCCGGATCACTTCCTGGTTCTGCTTCTGCAGGATGTTGAAGGTGCCCCAGCGCGCGTAGGCGGCCGGGATGGGGTTCTGCTTCTGCCAGCCGCCGTTGGCGTAGGCGAAGAAGTCCTGGGAGGGGGAGACGCTCTTGTCGAGCCAGTCGGCATGGAGGCCGGTGTCGCCGGCGGCGATCGCCCCGAGTGATACGGCGCAGAGGGCGCCCAGTAACAGGTATCCGCGTTGCATGATTTCCAAGCCTCCTACTTATATAGATGACACGACAGTACCCCGAGGACCGCCCTTCGATGGGGTCCGGCCAGGCTGGGCCGGGACCCGGATGATACTACCCGGCCCGCTTCACGTCAGAAATCCACGCCGCCCAATAGTTCCCGGGGCGGGGCAAATTCCCGCCCGGCCATGCCGGGCCTGGGCTGCCGGCTGGCCCCGGGAATATCCGCGTCGTCCAGCGTGTTCTGCACGGTGTAACCAGGGGTTCTCCACGGGCATGTCCCGAGGGGGTACACCTTGGAGTTTTCACACCATGACCTGAGCGGGATGTCGCCTATGAGCGCTGTTGCAGCGGAAATCCAGTCTGTGACCGAAGTGCCGGCCGTGTCCGACCGGCGCGCGTACCGGATGAGCTCGATCGATATATTGCGGGGCCTGGTGATAGTCGTGATGGCCCTCGATCATGTCCGCGACTACATGATGGCCGGCTCCCTCCAGGATCCCATCGCCGATCATTCGATCGGACCGCTGCTCTTCGCGACGCGCTGGATCACGCACTTCTGCGCGCCGACCTTCGTGTTCCTGGCGGGGACCAGCGCGGGGCTGATGTCCCTGCGCAAGAGCCGGTCGGAGCTGGCGCGGTTCCTGCTGGTGCGCGGCTTGTGGCTGATCGGCATCGAGGTCCTGGTCATCTCGACCGCTACTTCGTTCTCCCCCTGGGGCATCGCCGAACTCGGCGGCCGCACCTACGTGGGGCTGCAGGTCATCTGGGCCATCGGTGCCGCCATGGTGGCGCTGGCGGGCGCGCAGTACCTGGGCCGGCGAGCCTGTCTCGCCATCGGTGCGGCGATCATATGCGGGCACAACCTGCTGGATGTGGTGTGGCCGGCGGCGAGTTCCACCGGCGCGACGGGACCGCTGTGGGTCGCGCTGCATGCGCGCCAGTTGTACGCCATGGGCCAGTTCTCGGTGTATTTCTCCTACCCGGTGCTGCCCTGGATCGGCGTCATGCTGCTCGGGTACGCCTCGGCCGGCCTGTTCCAGGGGCCCGCGCAGGTCTGGCAGCCCAGGCTGGCGCGGATCGGCATCGGCCTGACACTGGCATTCGTGGTGCTGCGTGCACTGAACGTGTACGGGGATCCGCAACTCTGGCAGGCCGCTCCCGGCAACCCCGTCGGATCGGTCATGTCGTTCCTGGCGACGACGAAGTACCCGCCGAGCCTCCTCTATCTCTTGATGACCCTGGGGCCCGCCGCGATCGTGTGTGCCTACGCCGAACGCCTGCATGGCCGTGTCCGGGACGTGCTGCTGACCTACGGACGCGCACCCTTCGCGTTCTACGTCGCTCACGTGTATCTGATCCATGGCACCGCGATGGCGCTCGGGGTCGCGCAGGGGTTCGCGGCACAGCAGTTCCTGACGCACTATCGGTATTTCCCCAAAGGTTTCGGCGTGGGCCTCGGCGGGGTGTATCTGATCTGGATCGCGGTCGTTGCCAGCCTCTATCCCCTATGCCGCTGGGTCACGGCCCTGAAGGCGCGGCGCAGCGACTGGTGGCTGAGTTACGTCTGATCGAAGCGGCACGATGAGGCAGGGCAGGATTTGCCGGTCATTGTGGGGGTGGTACTATCCGGGCGCCCCTCACGTCTGATGCCCATGGATGCGCACAGGTTCCGGGTCGGTGAGGACTCTTTCCACGGGGAGACGCCTCACATGACGAAGTCCCGCCTTATCCCCTTGTCCCTGCTGGTCCTGGCCTTGAGTGCCGGACCGGTCCACGCCGCCGACCTCATCACCCTGGACGTGGACCTCAGGGAGTCCGCACGCCAGCTCTTCCACGGCCACGAGGTGATCCCGGTGAAGCCGGGTCCCCTCACGCTGTATTACCCCAAGTGGATCCCGGGCGAGCACTCGCCCAGCGGTCCGCTGGAGAACCTGGCGGGACTCAAGCTCACGGCGGGCGGCAAGCCGCTGGCCTGGCGCCGCGACCTGAAAGAGATGTACGCCATCCATCTCGAGGTGCCGCAGGGCGTGTCGAGCCTGGACGTGACGTTCGACTTCCTCTCGCCCAGCAACGGCGGCAACTTCGGCCAGAGCGTCTCGGCCACGCCGGACATCGCGGACCTGGAATGGAACCAAGTGCTCCTGTATCCCGCCGGCGCCGCGGCCAAGGACATCCAGTTCCAGCCCAGCGTGAAGCTGCCGGCAGGCTGGCAGTACGCCACCGCGCTCGACACCGCCTCCAAGGACGCGGGCGGCGCGCGCTTCAAGCCGGTGAGCCTGGAGAACCTGGTGGACTCGCCGCTCATCGCCGGCCTGCACTTCAAGCGCGTGGACATCGCGCCGGGCGACAAGGTGCCGGTGCACCTGAACCTGGTGGCGGACACCGACGAGGACCTGGCCATCACGCCCAAGCAGACCGAGGCCATGGTGAACCTGGTGAAGCAGGCCAACATCCTGTTCGGCTCGCACCACTACGAGCACTACGACTTCCTGTTCACGCTCTCCGAGAACACCGGCCACTTCGGCCTGGAGCACCACCAGTCCAGCGACGACCGCAGCTGGAGCGACCTCTACACCACGCCCGAGACCACGCTGGTCGGCGCGCACCTCCTGCCCCACGAGTACGTGCACTCCTGGAACGGCAAGTTCCGCCGCCCGGCGGGTCTCGCCACGCCGGACTTCACCAGCCAGCCCATGCAGGACGACCTGCTGTGGGTGTACGAGGGCCTGACGGAGTACTTCGGCAACGTGCTCAGCGCCCGCAGCGGCAGCATCACCGCGGCACAGTACCGGGAGACCCTGGCCTTCGACGCCGCCACCATGGACAAGCGCCCCGGCCGCAGCTGGCGGCCGCTGCAGGACACCAACGACGAGGCGCAGATCCTGTACTACGCGCCGCGCGAGTGGCAGAACTGGCGCCGGGTGCAGGACTTCTACGTGGAAGGGGAGCTGATCTGGCTGGACGTGGACACGAAGCTCAGGGAGCTCTCCGCCGGCCGCAAGTCCATGGACGACTTCGCCCATGCGTTCTACGGCATGGATGACGGCAGCTACGTGGTGCACCCCTACACCTTCGACGACGTCGTGAACACGCTGAAAGGCGTGCAGGAGTACGACTGGGCCGCATTCCTGCGGGAGCGGCTGGACACCACCCAGCCCGCGGCGCCGCTGGACGGCATCGCCCGGGGCGGCTACCAGCTCGCCTACACCGACACACCGAGCGAGTACTTCAAGGCCTATGAGAAGGTGCGCAAGGTGCAGAACCTCATGTTCTCCATCGGCCTGCAACTCGACGCCAGCGAGCACGACAAGGGCATGGTGCAGGACGTGCTGTGGGACGGCCCCGCTTTCAAGGCCGGCATCGGGCCCGGCATGAAGCTCGTGGCCGTGAACGGCCGCGCCTTCGACGCGGACAAGGACGTGCTGGAGGATGCCATCACGGCGGCGAAGGGCTCCAAGGCGCCGCTACGGCTGCTGCTGCGCCAGCAGGACACTTACCTGAGCTTCGACGTGGACTACCACGGCGGCCTGAAGTACCCGGTGCTGACGCCGGTGGCGGGCAAGGCGCCGCTGCTGGACGCCATCATCGCGGCGCATTGAGGGAATCCGGATGGCCATGAGTCCCGGGATCCGGGACTCATGGCCGATGCCGGCGGAACGTGGCTTAGGGCCGGCTGCTCAGGGCGACGTAGATGGCGATCATGACGGCGCCGATGCCGATCATGGTGAGGCCCCGCTTGAACTCGCGCTTGATGAGCGCGATGAGCCCGATCAGCACGCCCCAACCCGGGATGATCACGCTGAGCGCGATGTCGCCGACGGTGGCTTTCTGGAGCTTGCCGCCGGTCTTGGGTTCCTGGGCGGTGTCTGCGGTCTGGTTCATGTTCATCCCCTTCGATGAGTTGACCCGTCTGGATTATGCCCCCCTGCGCCTGCGGCTGCCACGCTTGCGGCCGAGCCAGCCCGTCTCCACCTCGGACTCCTCGCTGAGGCGCCGCTGGCGCGCTTCCAGGATGGGCGCGCGGTCCAGGTAACCCACCAGGCGTTCCGGATCGCGGCTCTCCACCACCGGCAGGCGGCCGATGCCGTGGCGCAGCATCTGTTCGGCGGCCTCGTGCAGCGTCTCGTCGGTATAGGCGACCACGAGCTTGCGGCCGCCGAGCTTGTGCAGCGGCGTCGCGGGGTCGGTGCCGGCTTCCAGCGCCCGGAACACGTCGCCGCGGGTGACCATGCCCGCTAGCTTGCCGTCCTTGTCCAGCAGCGGATAGGCGCCGTGGCGCGCCACGGAGGGCTCGTGCCGGCCGAGGCGGGCGGCGAGCTCGGAGAGCGGCAGGTCCACCGGCAGGGACGTGGGCCGCTTGTCCATGACCTCGCCCACCCGCACCTGGTGCAGCACGTCCACCTCGTACTCCAGGTGCACCTTGAGGCCGCGGCGCGCGAGCTTCTCGGTCATGATGGATTCGCGCAGGAACAGCTGCGCCACGGCGTTGGCGATGACGCAGACCAGCATCAGCGGCAGCACCGCGTCGTAGTCGCGGGTGATCTCGAAGGCGAAGATGATGAACGCGAAGGTGGCGCGGGAGGCGGCGGCGAACACCGCCGCCATGCCGGTGAGGGCATAGGCGCTGGGGTCCAGGTGCGCGCCCGGCAGGAGCTGGTTCACCGCCAGCGCGTACACGGCGCCGAGGGCCGCGCCGCCCATGAACATGGGAGCGAGCAGGCCGCCGGAGGTGCCGGAACCCAGGGAGATGAGCATGGCCGCGGTCTTGAACACCAGGATCGCGAGCAGGAGGCCGAGGGTCAGGTGGTTGTTGAGGATGTCCGAGAGTGTGCCGTAGCCCACGCCCAGCACCCGCGGCACGAAGTAGCCGATGACGCCGAGGCCGAGCGCGCCCAGGGCCGGCCACCACATCTGATCGAAGGGCAGCTTCTCGAACTGGTCCTCGATCCAATAGAGCGCCTTGCTCACCAGCGTGGCCATGAGCCCGCAGAGCACGCCCAGGATGAGGTAGTAGAGCAGGCCGCGGGCGATGTCGAAGTGCGGTGCGCCGACGCTGAACATGGGGCCGGGGCCGATGAGCACCAGGTGCACGGTGGTGGCGAGGGTGGTCGCGATCACCAGCGGGATGAAGGAGCGGGAGCGGAACTCGAACAGCAGGAGCTCGATGGCGAAGATCACGCCGGCGATGGGCGTGCTGAAGGTGGCCGCCATGCCGGCGGCGGCGCCGCAGCCCAGCAGGACTTTCCGCTCCGCCGCGGTCATGTGCAGCGTCTGCCCGAAGATGGAGCCGAGCGCGCCGCCGGTCTGGATGATGGGCCCTTCCGCGCCGAAGGGGCCGCCAGTGCCGATGGCGATGGCGGCGGAGAGCGGCTTCAGGATCGCCACCCGCGGCGCGATGCGGCTCTTGTTGACGATGATGGCCTCGATCGCCTCGGGGATGCCGTGGCCGCGGATCTTGGAGCTGCCGTACTTGGCCATGATGCCGACGACGAGCCCGCCCAGCGCCGGCACCACCACGATCCACAGGCCCAGCGGGTTCACCGCGAAGGAGGGCAGCGCGAGTGAGATCGTGTGGAAGAACACCAGGTTGCTGCACAGCGCGATCAGTGCGTAGAGCGCGTAGGCGGCGAGACCGGCCACGAGGCCGATGACGCCGGCGAAGCAGGACATGAGGAGCAGGCGCAGGCCATCAGGTCCCGGTCGGTAACGGCGGGGACGCGGACGGTCGTGCATGGCTGACATGGGATCCTCGACGAGAAGGGTTGAGCGAAGACTTGGGGGCGCATAGAATATATCGCATCGCGATATAAGGCAATCCGGATGGGGTCACACATGGACGACATCACCGCGAACTTCCAGGTCAGCGACGAGGACTACCTGACCCTGGCTGCCTTCCGCGCCGCGCTGCGCAAGTTCCTGCGCACCAGCGAGGACATCGCCCACGACCTCGGGCTCACGCCGCAGCAGCACCAGGTGATGCTGGCGGTGCGCGGCTACCCGGGCCAGGAACAGCCCTCCATGGGCCAGCTCGCGGCGCGCCTGCAGGTGCGGCACAACAGCGCGGTGGGACTCGTGACCCGGCTCGTGAAGCTCGGCTACGTGCGCCGCGACACCTCCAGCCAGGACCAGCGCCGCGTGCACATCTCCCTCACCCCCAAGGGCCACGCCATCCTCGACAAGCTCACCGAGGCCCACCGTATCGAGCTCAAGCGCATCGGTCCTGAAATTACCCGGCTACTCAAAGAGCTGACTCGTTAGAAACGTCGAGGCTTATACTTGATGCCTATCTGCGCAGCCGGTAGGTAATGGAATGGCCGAGCCGTCAACCGAGAGCATTTTTTCTGAACGTCCACCGGAAACTCTCTATCACTACACAACTCAATCAGGGTTGTTAGGCATCTTAGAGAGCGAATCGATTTGGTTGACTCATACTCAATACCTCAATGATTCAAAAGAATTCGTTCACGCTCTGTCAATTGCGCAAACCGAAATAGAAGAAAATCTGGCGCGTGCATCCGGTAAAGAAGCTGCAGTATGGGACGAGATGCATAGGGCCATTAAAGAAATGAGCCCCATGAATGTCTGTGTATGTTCTTTTTCTGAGAATAAAGATTCTCTATCGCAATGGCGTGCTTATGGCGGGGAAAGCTCCGGATTTGCAATCGGTATATCCAGAGACTTGCTGCTGCACACAGTGGATGAGCGTAGTTTTTATATGGCGCGCTGTATCTACGATCCTGATTTGCAGAGAAAGTTTATCCGCCGAATAGTTGCTGGGATATTTAGCGAGAATATTGAGAAAGTTCGGACAGCAGGAGCACTGTTGGCAGACGAGGATGCTTTGGACGATTGGCTCCCAGAGGGAGGGAATCTAGTTGCAAGGCTACAGCGGTATGCACCTGTATTAAAAGATCAGGCATTTGAAGAAGAGCGAGAATGGAGAATTATTAGTCGACCTATGATGGCCAAACGACTTTCTTTTCGAGAAGGGAAGTCTACGATAGTTCCTTACTGCAACTTGCCGATTGGTGGTGAAAAAAAGCCCTTCGCGATTAACGAGGTAGTTATTGGACCAACTGTTGCTCAAGGGAGAGCAGTACGAGCCGTTTCGAGTCTTCTCGTGCATCGGAAACACAAAGACGTGTCGGTTACCCTTTCCAAAGTGCCATACAGAACTTGGTAGAGGCCAACACAAGTCGGGGTGACAGGGCGAGGGGGCGAAGCCTCCGAGCGGGCCGGGCAGGAGCCCGCCCTGGCTTTTTGCGTTTGGCAGGATAGCCAAACGCAAAAATGAACCTAGCGGCCCCTACGTATCAAATAGGTGCCGCAGGGTCTATTAAGAACTAAGGGTACAAACTGACGGGAAAAGTCTTTAATTGGTCGGGGTGACAGGATTTGAACCTGCGGCCCCTACGTCCCGAACGTAGTGCTCTACCAGGCTGAGCTACACCCCGAAAGCAGGCCGCGTACTATACGGGAACCCCGGGGGCCTTTCAATCCAAGGGTCCCGGACACGCCTCCCTCATTTGACTACACTGTTTGACATAGGCCGGCCGCCGAGCCGCCGCGGGAAGCCTGTGACAGGCAGTGCCCATGAGCGTGATGGACATCAGGGGATCCTCCGCATGGCGCGCCACGGGCTGGCGCTGGCAGCCGCTGTCGCCCCTGGCCGTGTATGCCGCCCGCGAATATCCGCGCTTCGTGCTCACCAGCCTGTGGCTGGCGGTGACGCTGCTCTGCGTGTGGTGGCCGCTGGCGGACAACGGCTTGCTGCCCCACGGCGCCGGCTTCACCTGGAACCGCTGGGAGTTCCACCTTGGCCACACCGCGGAAGTGGTGCACATCTACCTGCCCTGGACCGTGGGGGTGTGCCTGGTGATGTGGCTGGGGCTGGAGTGGGCGGCGGTGCCGGCCTACCTCGCCACGCTGTTCAGCACGCTCTATAAAGGTATGCCGCCGGACGTGGCGGTGGTGAACGCGCTCCACAACCCCCTGGCGCTGGCGACCTACTTCCTCTTCTACTGCAACTACAAGGGCGACTACAGCCTGCGCAGCGCGCGCTCCTGGGGCTGGTTCCTGCTGGCCTCCCTGAGCGCGGCGCTGGTGAGCTCGCTGGGCTCGTTCATCTCGGAGTTCACGGGCACGGCCCTGGTGGGCGGCGGCGGCATCCTCGCATCCTGGCTGGCCTGGGTGCCGAACGCGTTCCTGCTCTCGGTGCTGACCAGCGCGCCGCTGATCCTCCTGTTCAGCCCTGCCGTCGAGCGCCTCAAGCAGCGCCACTTCGGCACGGGGCGCGGCGAGTCCGCCTACACGCCGCGGGAGCTGGTGCTGGCGGCGAGCATGTTCGCGATCATGCTGGTGCTGTTCCTGCTGGTGGAAGACCAGTGGATGGCGCGGCGCGTGAACGGGCTGCTGCAGGCCTCCATGCCGGATCCGGCGCGGGCCGGCATCCAGGCGCAGTTCGCGGCGGAGCGCTTCGTGATCTGGCTGTTCGCGCTGCTGCTGGCCGGCATCTCCCTGGGCGGGGTGTTCTTCACCAGCCGCTGGGCCCAGCGCACGCGCATGCGCTTCGACCACGAGACGCGCGAGGCGCGCACCGCGGCGCGCCGCAGCGAGTCCAACTTCCGCAACTTCTTCGACAACAATCCGGCGCCGATGCTGCTCTACGACCGGGACACCGGAGAGTTCGTGGACGTCAACCAGGCCGCGATAGACCGCTATGGGCACAGCCGCAGCGAGTTCCTCGAGATGACCATCTTCGACATCCGCCCCGCCGAGGACGTGCCGAAGCTCAAGGCCTTCATGAAGGCGCCGGGCTACCGCAACGCCGAGTACCGCCACGCCGGCGAGTGGCGGCATCTCACCAAGAGCGGCGAGATCATGCACGTGGACGTGCGGGTGAGCGCCGTGGTGCTGGACAACCGTGCGCTCAACCTGGTGCTGATCTACGACATCTCCCCCCGCAAACAGGCGCAGGCGGCGGTGGAGCGCCGCGCCCGCGAGCTGCAGTCGCTGGCGGCCTCGTCGCTGGAGATCGCCGGCGCCAAGACGGTGGACGAGGTGCTGTGCATCAGCGCGGAACGTGCCCGCGAGCTGTCCGGGGCACAGGTGGCGATCGCCCGCTGCGAGCCGCAGCAGCTGCGAGCATCGCTGGGGGAACCCTACGCGGCCTGGCGCGCGCCGGAACGGCTGCCGGACGGCGAGGGCGTGTGGCGCGTGCTCAAGGAGAAGCACCACCCGCTGCGCTTCATGGCCCAGGAGATGCCGGACCACCCGGGGCTGCTGCTGTTCGACGGCAACTACGGGCGCACCGACATCGGCGCGCTGTTGGCGGTGCCGCTGACCGGCGGCGACTCGGAGCTGGTGGGTGCACTGGTGGTGGCCGACAAGGGCGGGGCCGATTTCGACGCGGAGGACGAGTCCATCCTGCTGCAGCTGGCGCAGAGCGCCTCCGCCGGCATCGAGAGCGTGCTGCTGAAGGAGGCGCTGGAAGGGCACATGCACGAGCTGGAGCGGCGGGTGGCGGAACGCACCGCGGAGCTGGATGCGTTCGCCTACTCGGTGGCGCACGACCTCAGGGCGCCGCTGCGCGCCATGCACGGCTTCGCCGACGCGGTGCTGGAGGACCACGGCATCAAGCTGGACGACTCCGGCAGGGACTACCTGGCGCGCATCATCAAGAGCTCCAAGAACATGGACGCCCTGATCCAGGACCTCCTGGCCTACAGCCGCATCGGCCGGGACAAGGTGGAGCTGCAGGGGGTGCCCCTGGCGGAGCTGGTGCAGGAGACGCTGGCGGACCTGCAGCACGACATCGAGTCGCGCGGCGCCGCGGTGGAAGTGGCGGTGCCGCCGTTGACGGTCCTCGGCCACAAGGCCACACTAAAGCAGGTGATCCTCAACCTGGTGGGGAACGCGCTCAAGTTCACGGAGCCCGGGACGGCGCCCAAGGTGCGCATCTGGGCCGTCGCGCGCCGCGGCGACATCGAGCTGTGCGTGAGGGACAACGGCATCGGCATCGCGCCGGAGCACCAGGAACGCATATTCAACGTGTTCGAGAGGCTGCATGGCTCGGAGACCTATCCGGGCACGGGTATCGGCCTCTCCATCGTGAAGAAGGGGCTGGCGAGCATGCAGGGGTCGATCAGCGTCGAATCCGACGGGAAGGGCAGCACCTTCCATGCACGCCTGAAGGAGTACCGGTGATGGCCGACATGGGCGATATAACCAAGACAACCATCCTGCTGGCGGAGGACGACGAGAACGACGTGATGCTGATCAAGCGCGCGTTCAGCAAGTCGCACGTGGTCAACCCCATCGCCTGCGTGAAGAACGGCGAGGAGGCGGTGGCCTACCTCTCGGGCGAAGGGGACTATGCGGACCGGCTGCGCCACCCGCTGCCGTTCATGCTGCTCCTGGACCTGAAGCTGCCGCGGCTCTCGGGCCACGAGGTGCTGAAGTGGCTGCGGGCCCAGAACGGCCTGCGGCGCCTGCCGGTGGTGGTGCTGACCTCGTCGCGCGAGCCGGCCGACATCAACCGCGCCTACGAGCTGGGGGCGAACTCCTACCTGGTGAAGCCGGTGGTGTTCGAGGAGTTCAGCGCACTTTTGAAGCAGCTTCAGGTCTATTGGCTGATGCTGAGCGAGCACCCGGAACTGCACTAGCGGGACCGGACCGGGGACCAGGCCTGGGGAGGGCCGATGGCGGAGAAGAAGCGAGTGGAAGGCGAGACTGCGCGCGCCAGTGCCGGCGGTCCGCGCGTATTGCTCGTGGACGACAACCCGGACGACCGCGCCCTGGTGGAGCGGGAGCTGCGCAAGGACTTCCCGGACGCCCTGACCTTCCAGGTGAGCACGCCGGCCCAGCTCGAGGCCGCCATCGCCCAGCCGGGCCTCGACCTCGTGATCACGGACTTCCACCTCAAGTGGTCCACGGGCCTCGAGGTGCTGAAGCGCATCCGCAGCCGCGACCAGGACCTGCCGGTGATCATGTTCACCGGCACCGGCACCGAGGAGGTGGCGGTGGAGGCGATGCGGCTCGGGCTCGCGGACTACGTGACCAAGTCCTCCAAGCACATGCCGCGACTGCGCCGCTCGGTGAAGGCGGCGCTCTCGGCGGCGACCCATGCGCGCGCGCGCGAGCAGGCGGAGAACCTGCTGGCGGATGCGCTCGGCTACATCGAGGACGGTTTCATAATCTTCGACGCCGACGACAAGGTGGTGGTGTCGAACGACCAGCTCAAGCTCATGTACCCGCACCTCGCCCCGCTCATGGTGCCCGGCACCAAGTTCGAGGACATGCTGCGCGCGGCCATCGAGGCGGACAAGATCGCGATCCCGGACGGCGACGCGGAGAGGTGGCTGCAGGACCGGCTCGAGGCGCACCACCGTTCCACCGGCAGCCTGGAGCAGCGCCTGCCGGACGGCCGCTGGGTGCTGATCAAGGAGCGGCGCAGCCGCGACGGCGGCTACATCAACGTCTATACGGACGTCACCGCGCTCAAGCAGCGCGAGCTGGAGCTGGAGAAGCTGCTCTCGGAGCACGTGATGCTGGGCGCGGCGGTGAGCCAGTCGCCGGCGGGCGTGATGGTGGCGGACGCCACCGGCGGCGACAGCTACCTGATCACCTACATCAATCCGGCGTTCCAGCGCATCACCGGCTACACGTTCGAGGAAGTGCGCGGGCGGGACTGGACCCTGCTGAAGGGCGAGGAGACCTCCCCGCAGACCTGCGACGAGGTCAACTCGGCGCTGCGCGCACACCGCTCCATCCAGGTCGAGATCATCAACTACCGCAAGGACGGCACCAAGTTCTGGGACGAGCTGTCCATCAGCCCGGTGTTCGATGAGCAGGGCGCGGTCAAGTTCTTCGTCGGCGTGCTCACCGACATCAGCGAGCGGGTGCGCACCCGCGACATGCTGGAGGAGCGCACCTCGATGCTGGGCGAGGCCGAGCACCTCGCGCACCTCGGCCACTGGCGCTGGGACATCGCCAGCAACAAGCTGTGGTGGTCCGACGAGGTCTACCGCATACGCGGCCTCGACCCGCGCAGGATCGACCCGGACTTCAACCGCACCCTCAGCACCTACCACCCGGACGACCAGCCCTACGTGGAGAAGTTCGTGCGCCACGCCGCCGCCACCCACGAGAGCGTGGAGTTCGAGGCGCGGGTGGTGCGGCCGGACGGCCAGATCCGCCACGTGCGGGTGAAGGGCCAGTACAGCCCGCCCACCCCGGACGCCGGCGAGTCGGTGTTCGGCATCTTCCAGGACATCACTTCCCAGAAGGAGAGCGAGGCGGCGCTGCGGCGCAGCGAGCGCCAGTACCGCCGCCTGATGGAGGCGGTGCCGCACGGCATCAAGGAGATCGCGCTGGACGGCGTGATCACCTACGCGAACCAGGCCCACCACGAGATGCTGGGCTACATGCCCGGCGGCCTCGTGGGCAAGAAGGTCTTCGACATCATCGCCGACGCGCCGCAGCGGGCCGAGGCGGAGATGCGCTTCCGCAAGCTGGTGACGGGCGAGCGCCCCAGCATGGCGTTCACCACCCGCTACCTCACCGCCGACGGGCGCATCATCGACGTGCAGGTGGACGCGGTGATCAGCCGCAACGAGAGCGGCGGCATCAACGGCGTGATCTCGGTCACCACCGACATCACCGAGCGGGTGCAGAGCGAGAAGCGCCTGCGCTACCTCGCGTTCTACGACCCGCTCACCGGACTCGGCAACCGGGTGCTGCTCACCGAGCACCTGGCGGACCAGTTCCGCTACGCCGGCGCGGACCGGCGCGTGGCGGTGGTGCTGTGCAACATCGACGGCTTCAAGATCATCAACGACGTGCTGGGCCACGACGCGGGCGACAGCGTGCTGCGCGAGTTCGGTACCCGCCTCTCGGCCGCCTTCGGCGGCTCCGAGGGCGTGGCGCGGCTCGCGGCGGACGAGTTCGCGGCGGTGATCATCGGCGACGGCAGCCGCGAGGCGCTGCGCCAGCAGCTGGAGTCCGTGAAGGGGATGCTCGAGGCGCCCCTGCAGCTGCCGGCGAGCCGGCTGGACCTGCGGGTCAGCATGGGCGTGGCCATGGCGCCGCAGGACGGCGAGACGGCGGAGGCGCTGCTGCGCAACGCCGACAACGCGCTGCTGGAGGTGAAGCGCCAGGACCCGGGCGGCATGCGCTTCTACAACGCCGACATGAAGGCGCTGGCGGAGGAATACCTGACGCTGCGCGGCAACCTGCGCCGCGCCACCATGCAGGGCGAGATCTACCTGGAGTACCAGCCGCAGGTGGAGCTGATCGGCGGCAAGGTCGCGGGGCTGGAGGCGCTGGCGCGCTGGCGCACCGCCGACGGCGCGCTAATCTCGCCCACCAAGTTCATCCCCATCGCCGAGCAGAGTGGCGACATCCTGATGCTGGGCAGCTGGCTGCTGGAGGCGGCGTGCCGCCAGGCGGTGTCATGGCGCAGCCTGGGGGTGCCGCTGGCGCCGCTCACGGTGAACGTGTCGCCGCGCCAGTTCCTGCAGGACGACATGGTGGCGACGGTGAAGGGCATCCTGGACCGCACCGGACTCGAGGCGCAGATGCTGCAGCTCGAGCTGACGGAGACCGCGCTCATGACCGACAGCCCGGCGGTGCTGCAGCGCATGGACGACCTGGCCGACATGGGCGTGGGGTTCTCGCTGGACGACTTCGGCACCGGCTATTCGTCGTTGAGCTACCTGAACCGTTTCCCCATACGCACCATCAAGGTGGACCGCAGCTTCGTGGCGGGCGTGCCGGACGACGCGCGCCAGGCGGCGATCGTCAACGCGGTGATCGCCATGGGCCATGAGCTGGGCATCAAGGTGGTGGCGGAAGGCGTGGAGGCGGCGCGCCAGGGGGAGTTCCTGCGGGAGGCGGGCTGCGACATGGCCCAGGGCTTCTATTACAGCCATCCGCTCTCGGCTGACGCCTGCGCCGACATCCTGCGCCAGGGCAGCGTGCCCATGCTGCGGCGCCGCTGAGCGCTAGCTGCGGCGGGTGACGGCGAACTCGGCCAGTTCTTCCAAAGCGTCCCGGTAGGGCGAGGGCGGCAGGGCCTTTAGGCACTCGCGCGCCTTCCCGCTCTCCTCGCGGGCGCGCCGGCGGGTGTAGTCCAGGGCGCCGCCGCGGCTGACGATGCGGATCACTTCCTTCACCTGTTCGAGGCCGCCCGTTTCCACGGCGGAGCGCAGCAGCGCCCGTTCACTGCCTTCGGCATCCTGCAGCGCGTGGATCAGGGGCAGGGTGGGCTTGCCCTCGGCCAGATCGTCGCCGATGTTCTTGCCCATCTCCTCGGCGGTTGCGCTGTAGTCCAGGACGTCGTCGATGAGCTGGAACGCGACGCCCAGGTGCAGGCCGTAGCCCGCGAGGGCCTGCTCCTCGGCGGCGGGCCGCTTCGCCAGCACCGCGCCCAGGCGGGCGCCCGCCTCGAACAGCGTGGCGGTCTTGCGGTGGATGACCTCGGTGTAGCGTTCTTCCGTGGTGTCCGGGTCGTGGCAGTTGAGGAGCTGCATGACCTCGCCCTCGGCGATGCGGTTGGTGGCGTCGGCCATCACCTGCATGACGCGCATCTCGTCCAGCTTCACCATCATCTGGAAGGCGCGGGAGTACAGGAAGTCGCCGGTGAGCACGCTGGCCGGATTGCCCCAGACCGCGTTGGCGGTGTCCCGCCCGCGGCGCAGCTCCGAGCCGTCCACCACGTCGTCGTGGAGCAGGGTGGCGGTGTGGATGAACTCGATGATGGCGGCGAGCTCCACGTGCCGCAGGCCCTGGATGCCGCAGGCCCGGGCCGCCAGGAGCACCACCAGGGGCCGTAGGCGCTTGCCGCCGGCTACCACCAGGTACTCCCCCAGCTGGTTGATGAGGGCCACGTCGGACCTGAGCTCGTCCCGGACGCGCCTGTCGGCCGCGGCCAAGTCCTCCGCCACCAGGGCGCGCAGGGCATCCAGGCCGGGGGCGCCCGCAGGGGGGGTGGGAGAGGGTCGGGACATGGGGGCCGGGCAGGGGCGGCGGGACGCCGCGGGAAGGGGATGCTAGGGGGGGGCGAAAATTGTGTCAAGCCAAGGCCTTACAGTTTGACCGGGGGCGCTGAACCCCTTAAAATGCGCGCCCTTTGACGCTATTTTTGACGGTTTCTGGAGACCCCCATGTACGCTGTTATCGTGACCGGAGGCAAGCAGTACCGCGTTGCCCAGGGCGACGTGATCAAGGTGGAACTGCTCGACGCCGAGGCCGGCAGCGACGTGTCCTTCGACCAGGTCCTGATGGTCGGCAAGGAAGGCGAGGCCCCCAAGCTGGGCGTGCCCTTCATCTCCGGTGGCAAGGTCACCGGCAAGGTGAAGCGCGATGGCCGCACCGACAAGGTGTTCACCTTCAAGCTGCGCCGCCGCAAGAACTACCGCCGCCGCGCCGGCCACCGGCAGCATTTCACCGAGGTCGAGATCACCGGGATCTCGGGCTAAGCATTTCGAGGATATAGGCAATGGCACATAAAAAAGCAGGCGGCAGTACCCGTAACGGCCGCGACTCCGAGTCGAAACGCCTGGGCGTAAAAGTCTATGGCGGTCAGGCGGTGATCTCCGGCAACATCATCATCCGTCAGCGCGGCACCGAGTACCGTGCCGGCGAGAACGTGAAGATGGGCAAGGACCACACCCTGTTCGCGGTGGCCGCCGGCCACGTGAAGTTCCAGGAGAAGGGCAAGCCGGTGCGCCGCTACGTGAGCGTGATCGCCACCGAGGCCGCTCCTGCCAAGTAAGCCTTCGACGGGTCATCCGTACAGAAAGCCCCGGTCTCCGGGGCTTTTTTGTTTATCCTCAGGCGTAAGCTAAAGCCATGAAATTCGTAGACGAAGCCACCATCAAGGTGATCGCCGGCAACGGCGGCAACGGCGTCGCGAGCTTCCGCCGCGAGAAGTTCATCCCCATGGGCGGCCCGGACGGCGGTGACGGCGGCGACGGCGGCAGCATCTTCCTGGAGGCGACCCAGGGACTGAACACCCTAGCGGATTTCCGCAACACCCGTACCTACGAGGCCCAGCACGGCGAGAAGGGCCAGAGCCGCGACATGACCGGCCGCGGCGGTGAGGACATGACGGTGGCGGTGCCGGTGGGCACGCTGGTCTACGACGCGGACACGCAGGAGCTCCTGGGGGACCTGGTCAAGCTGGGAGAGCGGTTGAAGGTGGCCCAGGGGGGCTTCCATGGCCTGGGCAACTCCCGCTTCAAGAGCAGCGTGAACCGGGCGCCGCGCCAGACCACGCCGGGCTCCCCAGGCGAGCGGCGCACCCTGAAGCTGGAACTCAAGGTTTTGGCGGACGTGGGCCTCTTGGGCCTGCCGAACGCCGGCAAGTCCACGCTGATCCGGTCGGTCTCGGCGGCGCGGCCCAAGGTGGCGGACTACCCCTTCACCACCCTGCACCCTAACCTGGGGGTGGTCTCGGTGGGGCAGCACCGCAGCTTCGTGATGGCCGACGTGCCGGGGCTGATCGAGGGGGCGGCGGAGGGGGCAGGGTTGGGCATCCGCTTCCTCAAGCACCTGCAGCGCACGCGCCTCTTGCTGCATCTCGTGGACGTGGCGCCCTACGAGGGCAGCGGCGACCCGGTGCAGGATGCCCAGTCCATCGTGAAGGAGCTGGAGAAGTTCAGCCCGGAACTGGCGGAGCGGGAGCGCTGGCTGGTGCTGAACAAGCTGGACCTCTTGCCGCCGGAGGAGCGGGACGCACGCTGCCAGGCCATCGTGGAGGGTCTAGGGTGGAAGGGGCCGGTGTTCCGCATCTCCGGCATCTCGGGGGAGGGCACCCAGGAGCTGTGCCAGAAGATCATGGCCAGGCTGGAGGAGATCGGCGTCGCGACGCCGGCGTTCCCCGATGCGCCGCCCGAGCCGGAGCCGGATGAGTACGAATAAGCAAAAGAAAAGCCGGCTACGAAGCCGGCTTTCCTTTTGCACACTGGAGGGGGAAGGCTTAGGCCTTCATGCCCTTGATGTGGGCGTTCAGGCGGCTCTTGTGGCGAGCGGCCTTGTTGCGGTGCAGTAGGCCCTTGTCAGCCATGCGGTCGATGACCGGCACAGCTTCCTTGTAGGCGGTCTCGGCCTCGGCCTTCTTGCCTTCGCCGATCAGCTTCACGACCTTCTTGATGTAGCTGCGCACCATGGAACGCATGGTGGCGTTGTGGTCGCGGTGGGCGAGCGCCTGACGGGCGCGCTTCTTAGCTTGCTTGGTATTGGCCAAAGTACTGCTCCTGGGACCTGATGTCGCCGCCGGCCTCAAGGCCGGCAGCCCGAAAGGGTGCGTACTATACGGATTCCGGGGGGATTTCGCAACGAAAACGCACCTAAACCACTGCCTGGCCTGCCTTTTCGGCCCCGTGGCATGGCCGGGAGGCCCCCTGGCCCGGTATCATGGCGGGCCTTTACGCCCCCGTTCTCCAAGGCCCCGAACGACATGTCCCGCGCGCTGTTCAAGGCCACCTCCCTGGTGGGAGGGATGACCTTAATCTCCCGCATCCTGGGCTTCGCCCGGGACATGGTCCTGGCCCGCTACTTCGGCGCCGGCATGGTCATGGACGCCTTCACCATGGCCTTCAAGATCCCCAACTTCGGCCGCCGCACCTTCGGTGAGGGGGCCTTCTCGCTGGCTTTCGTGCCGGTGCTCTCGGAGTACAAGGCCACCCGCAGCCACGGGGAGGTGAAGCTGCTCACGGACCAGGTGGCGGGTAGCCTGGGGCTGGCGCTGCTCATCGTGACCGCCGTGGGCGTGCTGGGCGCGCCGGTGGTGATGTGGATCTTCGCGCCGGGTTTCAGCAACTACCCGGACAAGTACGACCTGTCGGTGGCGATGCTGCGGGTCACCTTCCCGTACCTGATGTTCATCTCGCTCACGGCCATGGCCGGGGGCATCCTCAACACCTACAGCCGGTTCTGGGTGGCCTCGTTCACCCCAGTGCTCCTCAACATCTGCATGATCCTGGCCACCGTCTACCTGGCGCCGCACCTCGCGCAGCCGGGGATGGCGCTGGCCTGGGGCGTGTTCATCGCGGGGATCGTGCAGCTCGCGTTCCAGCTGCCGTTCCTGGCGCAGCTTCAGCTCCTGCCCCGGCCGCGCTGGGGCGAGACCCACGAGGCGGTGACGCGCATCATGAAGCTGATGCTGCCGACGGTGTTCAGCTCCTCGGTGGCGCAGGTGAACCTGCTGGTGGACTCGCTGATCGCCTCGTTCCTGGCGACGGGCAGCGTGAGCTGGCTGTACTACGCGGACCGCATCATGGAGTTCCCGCTGGGGATCTTCTCCATCGCGCTCGGCACGGTGCTCCTGACCACGCTGGCGCAGCACCACGCGCTCAAGAACACCGCCGGTTTCTCGGCCACCCTGGACTGGGCTTTCCGGGTCACCGCGGTGGTGGTGCTGCCAGCGGCCATGGGCCTGCTGGTGTTCTCAGGGCCGCTGCTCACCACGCTGTTCAACTACGGCGCCTTCGATGCCCATGACACGCTGATGGTGACCTGGGCGCTCACCACCTACTCCATGGGACTCCTGAGCTTCACCATGGTGAAGGTGCTCTTGCCGGCCTACTACGCGCGCCAGGACAGCCGCACGCCGTTCCGTACCGCCATCGTGGCGGTGTCGGCGAACCTGTTCTTCAACCTGGTCATCACCATCCCCTGGGCGCACGCCGGCTGGATAGCGCCCCACGCGGGCCTCGCGCTCTCCACCTCCCTGGCCTCGTTCGTGAACGCCGGGCAGCTCTATTACGGCCTGCGCAAGAACGGCGTCTACACGCCCACCGGCGGGTGGAAGACGCTCCTGATGCGGGTGATGATCGCGAACGTGGTGATGGGCGGCATGCTGGTGTGCTTCAGCGGCCGTCTCGCCACCTGGATAGAGCGCGGCGCGCTGCACCGCATAGAATGGCTGGCCTTCTGGCTGGTGGCGGCGGTGGTGGTGTACTTCGGCGTGCTGTTCGGCCTCGGCTTCCGACTCAGCGACCTCAGGGTGAAGGGCACGCACTTGCCGAGCGGCGCGACGCCGGTGTGAGCCGGATGGAGCTCATCCGGGGACTCAAGAGCCTGAAGCCCCGCCACCGCGGCGCGGTGGCGAGCATCGGCAACTTCGACGGCGTGCACCTGGGCCACCAGGCGGTGCTGAGGGATCTCAAGCAGCGGGCGCGGGATTTGAGCGTGCCGGCCACGCTGATCCTGTTCGAGCCGCAGCCGCAGGAGTATTTCGCCGGGGACAAGGCACCGGTGCGGCTGACCCGCTTCATGGAGAAGTGGCCGCTGCTGGAGGCGGCGGGCGTGGAGCGGGTCCTGTGCCTGCGCTTCGACCGCAGTCTGGCGGCCGTGCCCGCGGAGACGTTCATCAGCCGTGTGCTGGTGGAGGGGCTGGGGCTGCGGCACCTGACGGTGGGAGACGACTTCCGCTTCGGCAAAGACCGGCGCGGTGACTTCGCGATGCTGAGGCAAGCCGGAGCGGAACACGGTTTCGAAGTGGCGGACACGGCCTCGGTGACGGCGGCGGGTGAGCGGGTGAGCAGCACCCGCATCCGCACGCTCCTCGCGGAAGGCAGGATGGAAGAAGCGGCGAAGCTGCTGGGCCGGCCCTTCGGTCTCATGGGGCGGGTGATGCACGGGGAGCGGCTGGGCCGCCGGCTGGGATTCCCCACGGTGAACCTGGCGTTGAAGCGGGCCCAGGCGCCGGTGAGCGGCATCTTCGCGGCCCGGGTGGCGGGCGTGACCGGGACGGACGTGGACGCGGCCGCATATATAGGAAGGCGGCCGGCGGCAGGCGGCACGGAGCTCACGGTGGAAGCGCATCTCCTCGGCTACGAAGGCGACCTCTATGGCCGTCGCATCGAGGTGAAGCTCCTGGAGCGTCTGCGGGAGGACCGGCACTTTGATAGTCTGGACGCCCTCGCGGCCCAGATCAGCAAGGACATAGACGCCGCGCGTGCGCGGCTGGCACACGTGGACCCAAGAAAGCACTGAATGGACAAGCAATCCGACAACGCTCCCGACTACAAGAGCACCCTGAACCTGCCCCGCACGGATTTCCCCATGAAGGCGAACCTGCCGGGACGGGAGCCGGAGTGGCTGAAGCGCTGGGCCGATGCCGACCTGTACGGGCGCATCCGCAAGGCGCGCGCGGGCAAACCGCGCTACATCCTGCAGGACGGGCCGCCCTACGCGAACGGCGACATCCACCTGGGCCATGCCGTGAACAAGGTGCTCAAGGACATCGTGGTGAAGTCCCACTCCCTGGACGGCTTCGACGCACCCTACGTGCCGGGCTGGGATTGCCATGGCCTGCCGATCGAGCTGCAGGTGGAGAAGAAGGTGGGCAAGGCAGGGCAGAAGGTGGACGCCAAGGCGTTCCGTGCCGCCTGCCGCGAGTACGCCAAGGAACAGATCTCCCGCCAGCGGGAGGATTTCAAGCGCCTGGGCATCCTGGGTTCCTGGGACGAGCCTTATCTCACGATGAACTTCCAGTTCGAGGCGGACCAGCTCAGGGCCCTCTCGGAAGTGATCAAGCGCGGACACCTATATAAAGGGTTGAAGCCGGTCTACTGGTGCCTGGATTGCGGGTCGGCGCTGGCGGAAGCTGAGGTGGAATACGAGGACAAGACCTCGCCGGCCATCGACGTGCGCTTCAAGGCGGCTGACGAGGCAGACCTCCTGAAGCGCCTGAAGGGCGCCGGCGGCTCTGGACCGGTGTCGGTGCCCATCTGGACCACCACGCCCTGGACGCTGCCCGCCAACCAGGCGGTGGCCTTGAACGGCGAGATCGAATACGCGCTGGTGCAGTTCGACGCGGGCCGGGGTCCGGAACGGGTGCTGTTGGCGAAGCCCATGATCGAAGGGGTGATGCAGCGCTGGAAGATCGCGGACTACAAGCTGGCGGGCGAGAGCCTGGGCAAGGAACTGGAAGGCGCGATGCTGCGGCATCCCTTCTATGCGCGCTCGGTGCCGGTGGTGCTGGGCGAGCACGTGACGCTGGATGCAGGCACCGGCGCGGTGCATACGGCGCCCGGGCACGGCCAGGAAGACTTCGCGGTGGGCATGCAGTACAAGCTGCCGATCGTGAACCCCGTGGACAGCCAGGGCGTGTACCTGCCCAATACGGAACTCTTCGCCGGACAGCACGTGTTCAAGGCGAACGACCACATCGTCAAGGTGCTCATGGAGCAGGGCACGCTGCTGCATCACGAGCCCTACCGCCACAGCTATCCCCATTGCTGGCGCCACAAGTCGCCGGTGATCTTCCGTGCCACGCCGCAGTGGTTCATCGGCATGGATCACAACGGCCTGCGCCGGGCGGCGATGGAAGAGATCAAGAAGGTGAAATGGATCCCGGACTGGGGCCAGAACCGCATCGAGGCCATGGTGGGCAACCGCCCGGACTGGTGCATCTCGCGCCAGCGCACCTGGGGCGTGCCCATCGCGCTGTTCGTGCACAAGGCCACCGGTGAATTGCATCCGCGCACGGCGGAACTGCTGGAGACCGTGGCCCAGGGCGTGGAGAAGGAGGGCGTGGACTTCTGGTTCTCGCGCGGAGCCGAGGAGTTCCTGGGCGGCGAGGCCAAGGACTACGACAAGGTCAAGGACATCCTGGACGTGTGGTTCGACTCCGGCGTGGTGCACTACTGCGTGGGCGAGAAGCGTCTCGGGATCGGACCGGAGCAGAAGGCGGACATCTATCTGGAAGGCTCGGACCAGCACCGCGGCTGGTTCCAGTCCTCGCTGCTCACCTCCGTGGCCATCCGCGGCAAGGCGCCCTACAAGGACGTGCTCACTCACGGGTTCACGGTGGACGAGCAGGGCCGCAAGATGTCCAAGTCCATCGGCAACATGATCGTGCCGCAGAAGGTGATCGGCGCGCTGGGCGCGGACGTGCTGCGCCTATGGGTCGCTTCCACCGACTACAGCGGCGAGCTCACCGTCTCCGACAACATCCTGAAGCACAACGCCGAGGCCTACCGGAAGATGCGCAACACCGTGCGCTACCTGCTGGCGAACCTCTACGACTTCGACCCGGCGCAGCACGCGCTGGCACCGGGCAAGATGCTGGCGCTGGACCTGTGGCTGGTGGAGCGCGCGCGGCAGCTGCAGAAGGAGCTGGTGCAGGCCTACCAGGACTACCAGTACCACCTCATCTACCAGAAGCTCTATGCGTTCTGCGTGGTGGACCTGTCGAGCTTCTACCTGGACGTGGTCAAGGACCGGGAGTACACCACCCGCGCCGACAGCGTGGCGCGGCGCTCCTGCCAGACCGCCATGCATCACGTAGCCGAGGCCATGGTGCGCTGGCTGGCGCCGATCCTGAGCTTCACTGCCGAGGAGATCTGGCACTTCCTGCCGGGCAAGCGCGAGGAGTCGGTGTTCCTGGCCACCTGGTACGCGCTGCCGGAGGCAGCCAAGACCGACATGCGGCTGTGGCAGCGGGTGCTGACGGTGCGCGAGGCGGTGCGCAAGGAACTGGAGAAGCTGCGCGTGGACGGCAAGATCGGTTCGTCCCTGGACGCGGAAGTGGACCTCTACTGCGAGCCGGAGCTGGCGCAGGATCTCGGCGGCCTCGGTGAGGAACTGCGTTTCGCGCTCATCACCTCCTACGCGCGGGTGCATGGCGACGACGGCCGGCCCAAGGACGCGGCGGCAGCCGAGGAAGTACCCGGCCTGTGGCTGAAGGTGAAGGCTTCGGAGCATGAGAAGTGCGTGCGCTGCTGGCATCACCGGGAGGACGTGGGTCAGGACAAGAACCATCCTGGGCTCTGCGCGCGTTGCGTCAGCAACGTCACCGGCGCAGGCGAAGCCAGGAAATACGCCTGATGAAAATCCCCGGCAAGTCCGCATGGCTTGGACTCTCCCTGGCGATCATCGTGCTGGATCAGCTCAGCAAGCGTTACGTGGCGGCGCACATGCACCTCTACGACTCGCTGTACGTGCTGCCGGTGTTCAATGTCGCGCTGCTGCACAACACGGGTGCCGCCTTCAGCATGCTGGCGGGCGCCTCCGGCTGGCAGCGCTGGTTCTTCGTGGTGCTGGCGCTGGTGATCCTCGGGCTCATCGTGGCCTGGCTCGCGCGCATGCCGGCCAATGGCAGCCGCTGGGTGGCAGCAGGCCTCGCGCTGGTGGCGGGCGGCGCCGTCGGCAACGTGTGGGACCGCCTGGCCATGGGCTACGTGGTGGATTTCCTGCAGTTCCACTGGCAGGGCTGGTTCTTCCCGGCCTTCAACGTGGCGGATTCCGCCATCACCCTGGGCGCCGTCATGCTGATCCTGGACGGCGTGTTCATGCAGAGACGCATGCGAGTAGTAAAATAGACCTGAATGGAAATCCTGCTCGCTAACCCCCGTGGCTTCTGCGCCGGCGTGGACCGCGCCATCGAGATCGTCGAGCGTGCCATCGAGCTCTATGGCGCGCCCATCTACGTGCGCCACGAGGTGGTGCATAACCGCCACGTGGTGGAGCGGCTGCGCAACCTGGGAGCCGTGTTCGTGGACGAACTGGACCAGGTGCCGGACGACGGCATCGTGATCTTCAGCGCCCATGGCGTGTCCAAGACGGTACGCGGCGAGGCGGACCGGCGGGGCCTCAGGGTGTTCGATGCCACCTGCCCGCTGGTGACCAAGGTGCACATGGAGGTGAGCCGCTACGCCCGCGATGGGTTGGACGTGGTGCTCATCGGGCATGCCGGCCACCCGGAGGTTGAGGGCACCATGGGACAGTTCGACGCCGGCTTCGGCGGCGCCATCCATCTGGTGGAGACGCCGGCAGACGTGGAGAAGCTCAAGTTGCGCGCGCCGGAGAAGAGCGCGTTCGTGACCCAGACCACGCTCTCCATGGACGACACCGCGCGGGTGATCGACGCGCTGCGGGCGCGCTTCCCCGCGATCCACGGACCGCGCAAGGATGACATCTGCTACGCGACCCAGAACCGGCAGGACGCGGTGAAGAAGCTCGCGCGCCAGTGCCAGGTGCTGCTGGTGGTGGGCTCACGCAACAGCTCCAACTCGAACCGCCTGCGCGAGATCGCCGAGGGCGAGGGCGCGGCGGCCTATCTCATCGACGGGCCCGAGGACATGCAGCAGGCCTGGTTCGCGGGCAAGGACGCGGTGGGCGTGACCGCCGGGGCTTCAGCACCGGAGGTGCTGGTGCAGCAGGTGGTGGAGCGCCTCAAGCAATGGGGCGGACACAGCGCGCGTGAGATCCAGGGCATCCCCGAGAACGTGGAGTTCGCCCTGCCCAAGGTGCTGCGCCGCGTCAGCTAGGCGTGAATATGCAGCCCCGGCCGGCGCGTCCGGCGATCCCGGCTTTTTCTATATACTTTGGCCCGGACTCCCGTCCCAGGGGATGAAAGGGTCATGACTCGTAAGCAGGACGTGATCATCATCGGCGCCGGTGTGGTCGGGCTGCTGTCGGCCCGGGAACTCACGCGCGCCGGGTTCGCGGTGACGGTGGTGGAGCGCGGGCTCACGGGCCGCGAGGCTTCCCGCGCGGCAGCCGGCATCCTCTCCACGTTGTTCCCCTGGCGCTCACCCAAGCCATTGGCGCTCTTGTCGCGCTGGAGCCAGTCCTCCTACGCGATGCTGGCGGACGACGTGCGCCGCGCCAGCGGCATCGATCCCGAATGGACGCCGAGCGGCCTGCTCTGCTTCGACCTGGCCGAGCGGGAAGCGGCCCAGGCCTGGGCGCAGGTGACAGGGCGCGCCATCGACTTCCTGGAAGCGCACGAGGTGAGGCGACAGGAACCGGCGCTCGCGGATCAGGCGCGGCCGGCGATCTTCCTGCCCGGCATCGCGCACATCCACATCTCCCGCTTCCTGCGCGCGCTGCGCGAGGCGCTCTTGAACGAGGGCGTGCCCATCAAGGAGGAGACCGCCGTCACGGGGCTGGTGGAAAAGAACGGAAGGATCACGGGCGTGCGCACCGAGAACGGCGAGCTGCAGGCTGAGCATGTGGTGGTGGCGGCCGGCGCCTGGAGCCAGGGACTCGCGGGCATGGCCGGCATCGAACTCCCTGTGGAACCGGTGCGCGGGCAGATCATCCAGTTCCGGGGGCCGCCGGGCCTGATCGGCCGCGTGTTGTGCCAAGGCGAACACTACCTGCTGGCGCGGCGCGCCGGCGAGATCATCGTGGGCAGCACCCGCGAGCATGTCGGCTTCGACAAGGATGTGACGGCGGAGGCGCGCGACGAGCTGACACGGGTGGCGGGCGAACTCCTGCCGGTGCTGAAGGGCGCCGAGCCCGCTCGCCAGTGGAGCGGCATCCGTCCCGGCTCGCCGGAAGGCATCCCCTACATCGGTCCGCATCCGAGGCTCGCGGGCCTGTGGTTCAACACCGGGCACTACACCAACGGCGTGACGCTGGCGCCGGGCTCGGCGCGTCTGCTCGCCGACCTGATGGCGGGACGCGCGCCCATCCTGGACCCCGTGCCGTACCGGCCGGAGCGCTGACGGCGTGGACCTGGGTATTTTTTGAGCATATACTTAGACTTAGCTATGTCCGACACCCATCGTCCCCTCAACGGCCACGCCCTCGAGCTGCATCTCAAGAAGCACGGTGTGATCCCCACGCCGCAGCGGCTGGAGATCGCCGAGGTGCTGTTCCGCCGCGCGCAGCACATGTCCGCGGACCAGATCATGGCGGCGGTGAACCGCGGCGAGAAGGCCAAGGTCTCCAAGGCCACGGTGTACAACACCCTCAAGCTGTTCTCGGACAAGGGACTGGTGCGGGAGGTGATCGTGGACCCGGCGCGGGTGTTCTACGACTCCACCACCGGCTCACACCACCATATCTACAACGTGGACAGCGGCGAGCTGCAGGACATCCCCTCCCACGAGGTGGCATTCTCCAAGCTGCCGACGCTGCCGGCGGGGATGCAGCCGGACGGCATCGAAGTCATCATGCGGGTGCGCAAGCGCCGGGATTGACCGGTGGCGGCTGGCGGGCGGATTCCCTTATAATTCGCCGCTTCTTCTGGCCCGTCGGGGCAGCAAAAAAGCTAGATGCCGGCGTAGCTCAGTTGGTAGAGCAACGCATTCGTAATGCGTGGGTCGGGGGTTCGATTCCCTCTGCCGGCACCATCTTCACGTTCTTGTCACCTGACGATTGGCAACCATCCCTGGTGCCGTGACCGGCCCGGCCGTCCTTGGCCGGTCGCTCAGGCGGACGCGAGCCATGCTCGCGTGAAAACACCGCCTTCGCCCTCTGCCGGCACCACCTTCTCTTTTCCCTCATAAATAAAAAGCACCACGGGCTTTCACCCGTGGTGCTTCGTATATCCCGTCTCGGACCGGATCAGCGGCCCGGGGCGTAGAGCGCCGGCTGCTCCAGATGGCGCACGGTGATGGACTCGGACAGGGCGTCGTCGTCCTCTTCCACGTGGGGAGCGAGTAGGTCCGTGGAACGGACCCAGCCGCGGTTCTCCACCAGGAGATGCAGATGGCCATGGTCGATGCGGGCATCCAGCGCATGAACCTCGGCCTTCGCCGCCACTCTCTCCACCAGGTTCTTGACGTCTTCTTCAATACCTGCGAAGCACATAGTTTCCACCTCTACTACTGAATCCGCCGCCGGAACTCAGGCTCCGGCGAGCACGTAATCCGCGACCTCGTTGACGATGCGGTCCGGCAGGATCGCTTCCACATCCGCGCCGGCGACTTCCAGTCTCAGGTCCTCGAGCACCGGGCGCCCGGTCAGTTCGCTGGTGCCGGGCCTGCCGAAGACATCCAGCGTGAGCCATCCCTGGGCGGCGCGACCGCACAGTTCCGGCGGGATGCGCCTTGGGCCGCCGCACTGGAGTTCGGGGTGGAAGAGCAGCAGCACCTCCACCTGGGCGAGCGGCACCGGATGTCTCGGTGCCTGGACATTGAACCGCGTCACTGCATGCATGGTCACTCCGGTATCCACCCGATTCGTACTAGGGTGAATACAGTAAAGCGGAGCGGATGCCGGCCGCCCAGCCCCCCGGAGGGGCTGGACAAACTCAGCGCAGCGTCTTGCGGATGACGAGCTTGAGGCCGGACCAGACCTCGTCCACGGCACAGACCTTCACGTCCACGAGCCCCAAAGGCAGCGCCAGCTTGCGCACCACGTCTTCGGTCAGGTCGGTCTCGACCTTGGAGGCCTGCTTGGGCCATGAGATCCAGATGGTGCCGTCGCGCTGGATGGCAGACAGGAGACGGGGAAGGGCGGCAGCGAGCTCCGCCTTGCGCCGGGTGAAGAAATGGATGAGGTCGAGACCCTTGCCCGCGCGGCCCATGAGCTTGACGCCCTCCGGCAGGGGCGCGAGGAGACGCGGGTAGTCCTTGGGCGCACCCTTGGCCCAGACGCGGTGGCCTGGCTTGATGCCGAGTTTCATCGCGAGGGGCGTTCCGGAGTAGCCGACCATCAGGGCTGTTCCAGCCCGCGCGATTCTCCCTGGCGCATGACCCAGAAATCGTCGGCGCCGAGATCGCTCTCCCGCAGCGCGCGCCGCAGGATATCCACGGGCTCTTCCAGGCCATCGTCCGCAAGCTCGAAGGTGCCCCAGTGGATGGCGAGGGAGCGGCGCACGCCGAGCTCTCGGTGCAGCCGCACGGCTTCTGGCGGATCCACATGCTGGGGCCGCATGAACCAACGGGGGGCGAAGGCGCCGATGGGCAGGGCCGCGAGGTCAGGGGGACCCAAGCGGCTCGCGATCTCCTGCAGGCGCGGGGTGTAGCCGGTGTCGCCGGAGAAATAGAAGCTGAGGCCCGCGGCCTTCACCACCCAGCCGCACCAGAGGGTGCGGTTCCGGTCGAAAGGGGTGCGCGCGCTCCAGTGCTGGGCGGGGACGCAATGGACCTCAAGATCCCCGTGGCCGTGCTTCTCCCACCAGCCCAGCTCGTGGACGTGACGGATGCCGCGGCGCTCGAACCAGGGCTTGAGGCCCCTGGGGGCGTAGCAGACGAGGTCAGGGTTGGCCCGGTGCAGCGCACGGATGCTGCGGTCGTCCAAGTGGTCGTAGTGGTTGTGGGAGATGAACACCACGTCCACCTTGGGCAACCCGCCGGCCTGCGCCGGCGCGGGCACGAGGCGCTTGGGGCCCATGAAGGAGAAAGGCGAGGCACGCTCGCTCAGGTGCGGATCGGTGATGATGTGCAGCCCACCCAGGCGCAGCAACACGGTGGCATGCCCCAGCCACCAGGTGCGCGGTCCGGGATCCGGCGTGAAATCCGGTGGCACGCACCAGCGCTCGGCGAAGGCCTGGTAGCCCCCTGGGGGCGGCTGGGGGACACCGGCGAGGTATTTCTCAAGGCGCCAGCGTAAGAGGCCCTTGCCGATGGGCATGTGCGGATCGAGGTTCGTGTAGGTCTTGCCCACGCGTGCGGCTCAGTCCTCGTCGATGATGGTCTGCACCACCACGCCGCAGAAGCTGGCTTTGCGGTCCACCTTCATGATGGGGTAACGCGGGTTGAGGGGCTTCAGGTAACGCACGCCGCCCTCGACGACGAGCTGCTTGAAGGTGGCCTGCTTGGAATCCTCCAGACGCACGATCACCGGACTGCCGTGGATCGCCTCCCGGTCCGGGTCCACGATGATGATGGAACCCTGCGGGTAGGTAGGACGGCCGTTGGGGTTCTCCATGCTGTCACCCACGACGCGTAGCGCGTAAGCGCGCGAGCCGACCTTGCGGGTGGTGTACACCGACTTCTCCCCCTCGCCGGGCCGATAGATGTCGACCACGTCATTCCATTGACCGGCCTGCACCCAGGAGATGAGCGGCAGGTTGAAGAGCCCGGGGCCCGGGCGGGTGTTGTCGGCGGTCTTGCGGCCGCCCTTGACGCGCATGTTGCCGGCGCCGGTGGCGATCCACTCGGCGGAGAACCCCGTGAAGTTCTGCATCGCGAACAGGTTGGCGGGGCGCAGGTTCTTGATGTCGCCATTCTCCCATTGGGATACGGCGGCCTTGGACACGCCGAGGTGGCGCCCGAACGCCTCCTGAGACAGCTCGAGCTCCTCGCGGATGAAGTGGATGCGGTCGCCGGGTGTCTTCATGGTTAAGTTCACTTTACCACATGATTAGCATGCTTGACAACGTGTGTTCAGTATGCTTTACTCTCACCACGCCCCGATCTCTGCGCCACCTGCCCTCGGGCAGGGCGGGCAGCTATTGGGAAAAGGGAACCCAAGCGAGGATGGAAGCCATGAGCGCATACGTGGAAGTGGTGAGCAAAAGGGAACTGGCGGTGAAGATCCATTACTGGGCGCAGGACATCCTGCGGAATAACGCGACCTGCGGCCTGGGCAAGACGCCGGAGGGCAAATACCAGGTGGTGTGGCCGGGGCTGATCAACCAGTGGATATTCTGCCCGGAGGAGCATGGCCAGTACCTGGGCACGCTGGACCGGCACAGCGGGACCGCGGACGTGGAGCACATGCTGGAGGGCGAGCAGTGAGGCGCCGGCGGCGCTACGCGCGCGAGCGGCACCTGTTCGACGTCTGGGCGCGCTGGTGCGAGCGGCAGTGGGACGAGTCGCTGGGTTTGCCGCGGGTGACATGGCTGGCGAAGCTCATGCAGTACGGTGAGCGCATGGGCGTGATGCATGCGGCGAGCGAGCACCTGCCGCCGGACCACTCGGATGCGGAGTCGGTGGAGCAGTACATGCATTGGCTGAAGGGCGCCTGCCCGCCGATGCATGCGGCGTTGATGGCGAGGCACCGTGGCATCTGCCTGGAGCGCAAGGCGGCGGTGTCCGGCGTGAAGCAGGGAGCGGAACGGTACTATGCCGCCTGCCTGCTGGCGGACGGCTCAGCGGCCGGTGTGCAGCGTTTCCGGCGCCTGTGCGAGCAGGGTTACCGTCTCTACCAGGATGGTGCGGGCCGGCCCAAGGCGGCCTGACGGCCGCCCGGGGGCTGGGTCACTTGAAGATGCGGCGGATCTCGGGCTTGATGCGCGCGAGCTCCTCGCCGTGGGCCTGGGCCAGGGCCTCGAGGGTGCTCTCGCCCTCATCGGTGAGACGCAGGTGCGCGACGCGGCGGTCACGCTGCGAGCGCACGCGCTGCACGAGACCGTGCGCCTCGAGGCGGTTGATGAGGCCCACTGCGCTGTTGTGGCGCACGCCGAGGTAGGCGGCGAGGCCGTTCATGCTGAGACCCTCGGGCTCGTCGCTGACGCGGATCGCGAGCAGGGTCTGGTACTGCATGGACGTGACATCGTGGCGCTTGAGGATGTCCTTGCTGCCGGACATGAAGTCGCGCAGCGCGGCACGCCAGTCGGCGACCAGGCGGAAGACTTCCGGGACTTCGGTAGAAGCCGGGTGGACTGAGGGCGGTGCGGATGTAGTCTGATTTTTGGCCATATCCATCATCACTGGAACCTCCACTGTTCGTAGGATAGACCCGTACGACATAAAAAAACAGGTTAGATACATTACGTTACAGGCCATCACTACCTAGAACGCCGGATGCGACACATCCGTTGACGTGTGTGCACGGGATGATGGAATCGTGGACGAAAAGGTCTGTCGCCACAATCAAGTAAAGCCCGGCGGCACCGCAACGGGATGCATACGGGATGTGACGGAATCTAAAACGCGAAAAAGCATGCTTCCGGGCGGGGGCCACCGCCCGGAAGCATGCCGAGACCGATCAGAAGCCGAAGCTGGCGCTCAACTCGATGAAGCGCGCGGGCAAGAGATAGGACTGGCTGTCGCCGAGCTCGCTGTTGGAGACGGGGTCGCGACGATCGTTGAGATTGCGGCCCTGCAGGTTGAGGCTCCAGGTGTCGAAACGGTAGCCCACGCCGGCGTCGAAGGTGGTGTACGCGGGCGTCGAGACGCTGTTCTCCGGGTCGAAGTAACGGCTGCCCACGTAGCGCAGCACCGCGTTGGCGGTGAAGCCGCGTGCCGGCATGTAGAACAGGCCGGTGGAGAAGAGGTCCATGGGCGAGAGCTCGAGGCGATTGCCCGCGTCCTGCACCAGGCCCGCGGGCGTGCCGTCAGTGTCATGCAGGAAGTCGCGGTAAGCGGCCTTGTGGTAGCTGTAGGCCACCTGCCAGCGCCAGTCGTCGGCGATGCGCCAGTCGGCCTCGAGTTCCACGCCCTCGAAGCGCTGCTTGCCGCCGTTGGCGATGCCGGGTGTGCCGCCGTTGTTCACCGCGACCACGGTGTTGTTCATGTCGGTGAGGAAGGTGCTCGCCTCCCAGTCGAGGGCGCCCTGCATGAGGGTCCCCTTCACGCCGAACTCATAGGCCTGGGCGGTCTCGGGCTCGAGGATGTCCGGCTCCGCCTCGGGGCCGAAGTCGATGGCGGCAGGCTTGTAGGTGTTGCGGTAGTTGCCGTAGATCACCATGTCGTCGGCGCCGTCGGTCCAGGCCTCGTAGCTCAGGGCGAGCAGGCCGGAGAAGCGCGTGTCGCTGCGGTGGTCGCCGTCGAGTTCCGCGTCCTCGGCGGGATCGGAGGGCAGGAATGCGGTATCAGTGCTTTCCACGTCGTGGTTGAGCTGCAGGCCGAACTGGAAGTCCCACTTCGGTGCGAAGGCCCAGTCCATGCTCGTATACAGGCCGCTGAAGGTCCGCCGGTCCGAGAGGCGGGTGCGCTCGTCCACCGGCACGGAGGTGCTGGGGGGTGGGTTGGCGCCATCGAGATGTACGAAGTACTCGAAGTTGGAGCTGGCCTGGGAGCCGGAACCCTGTAGCAGGCTGAAGCCGGTGACGACGTGCATATCGTCCTGCACCGGGAAGGTGAGGTGGCTGTCGAAGTAGATGTCGGTGCGGTCCTGGGTCTGGTTGAAGCCGTCCGCATTCGGCGCACCGGTGTCGGTGAGCGAGTCGGAGCGCAGGAAGCCGCGGATGTTGCGCTGGTGGGTGAACACGGTGGACAGCACGGTGCTCCACTCGGCCCACTTGAGGTCCGCGTCGTCGGCGAGAGTCAGGCCGACCCGGTCTTCGTCCATGCGCGCGTCGCTGGGATTGTTGTTGCTGTCCTCCGGCACGAGCGGCGTGAGCTCGGTGTCGCCGGGGGCGAGCGGGCGCGGGCTGGCGGGGTCCTGGCGGATGGACAGGCCGTCCACGTCCAGCCTGAACTCCCCGCTGGCGGTGGTGACGGAGTTGCGCAGCAGGACGTGGGAACGGCCCCACTCGGCCCGGTCGTCCGAGAAACCCTGCTTGGTGTAGTCGGCGATCAGCGACTGTTCGATGGCTCCATCCTGGGTCAGGGGCAGGGTGACGCCGACACTATGGCTGCCGTAGGAGCCGACCGAGACGCGGGCCTGGCTGCCGGGTGCGCCGGCCTTGATGTGGATGACGTTGATGACGCCGACGAAGGAGGTGGCGCCGTACTTGACCGGGGCCGAACCGCGGATCACCTCGATGCGGTCCACGCCGGTCAGGTCCACGGTAGCGAGGTCCGGGTTGAAGGCGCCGCCCACCGGCACGCCGTCCACCAGCAGCAGGAAGGCATCGAACTCGGCGAGGCCCTGGAACTGGGGCACGGAGGCCGTCGGGCCGTTGTCGCCGCCAGGACCGATGTCCACGCCGGCGGTGAGGGCAAGGGCGCTGCGCAGGTCGACGGCGCCCAGGGCCACGAGCTGGTCATGGGTGATGACGTCGATGCTCTGGGGCACGGTGCCAAGGTGCTCCGGCATGGGCGTGGCGGTGACCTCGATGGCTCCCAGGGACTGGGTACCCTCCGGAGCCTGGTCGTCTGACCAGGCGAGGGGACTCACGGCGAGGCCCGTGACGAGGCAAGCCAGGGTCAGGCGTGGGAAGCGGATATCCATGAACCGTTCCTTTTATCTTTAAATAAGGGGAGGGCACGAGGGCGCCGCCAAATCCGATTTGACGATGCGTCCGCGGCGAAGTTCCGGTTAAAAACCCATCCGGATGCAAAGTACGCGCATTATAGTAGAAGCACCGCAAGAAACAGGCAGTCGGGGACTGCCGGAGGATAGGAGGATGGCAAGCCACAAGGCATGGAAGGCCGGCGTGCTCGTGACGCTGATGGCGGTCACCGCCGTAGTACAGGCCGATCCCACGGCGCGGCAGAAGGAAGTGGCGCAGAAGGGTGGGATGGTGATGCCCTTCGACCTGCATAACTCAACGCACATCTTCATGAAGAGCGGCGACGGCGGCACCCAGCAGGTGCTGGCGAAGGACCCGACGGACCTAAAGCTCATCCAGCAGATCCGCATCCACCTCGGCATGGAGGCGGAACGTTTCAGCAGGGGCGACTTCACCGACCCCATGCGCATCCATGGCGCGGACATGCCGGGATTGAGCTACCTGCGATATCTCAAGCCCGGACAGGTGCAGGTGAAATACCACGACCTGCCGAACGGCGCCGAGATCCAGTACAGCGGCCGCGACAAGGCGGCGGTGGACGCGCTGCACCAGTGGTTCGATGCCCAGCTCAGCGACCACGGACAGGATGCGACCGACCAGCCCCCGGGCTGACGTCCCTTGCGTCGCAGGGATCAGTGGGACGCGGCCAGTATGGCGCTGAAGACGCCGTCTACCTCGTCCTGGCTTTCCACATAGAACGCAGCGCTGGAGTCCGGCTTGTTGCCCACGCGGATCCCGAGCACCTGATCGGGGCGGTTCAGGCTGAAGATATCCTCGTCGGTCTCGTCGTCCCCGATGTAGATGGCGCGCGCGCATCCAACCCGGGCACAAGCCACCAGCAGCGCCGAGCCTTTGTTCGGAGCCTCGTGGAGCAACACATTGACCACCGCCTTGCCGGGGACAACACGGGCGCCAGGCAGGCGTGACACGGCCCGCATCACGAGATCACGCGCCACCGTCCAATCCGGGCTGCTGCGGTAGTGGATCGCCAACGAATAACGCTTGTCCTCTACGCTGATTCCCGGTGACGCTGCCAGCTGGCTGGCCAGCTGATCGCGCCAGGACGCGACCCGGCTTTCCAGAAAGCGAGACACGACGCTGGCACCTTCGGCGCCATGGTTTCCGATGATCTCGACCGGCAGGTCGGAGAGCAGGCGACGTGCATCGGCGACAGCCCGGCCGGTGATGACCACGGTCGGGTAGCGGGACGCCGCCCGCTCCAGGCAGGCACGGGTGTGCGAGGGGATCCTCGCTTCATCGGGATTGGCGGTGATTGGAGCCAGGGTACCGTCATAGTCGAGACCCAGCAGGGTCCCGGGACCGCTGAAGCGTCCGAGCTCAGCCATGCCCGCAGGTGAGAACAGATGCATCATGTTAGCCCGCGCTCTTCGATGTCATTGATGGAAAGTATGCCCGCCAGCCGCTCTCGCTGGCGCAGGCGGCTCGCGTCGAGCAGCATGCGCCCGGCCCAACGGTAGATGTTGTATTCAGAGACGAGGGCCCGCATCGAACGTATGCGCGCGGCCTGCTCATCCGCTGACATGTCGAGGGCGGTGGCGAGCGCCGTGCCCGCTTCCTCGATATCATAAGGATTCACGATCAGCGCCTCGGTGAGCTCACGGGCGGCTCCGGTGAACCGGGAGAGGATGAGCACGCCGCGCTCGTCGTCCCGGGCCGCCACGAACTCTTTGGCCACGAGGTTCATGCCATCGTGCAGGCTGCTCACATAGCATAGGTCGGCAGCACGGTAGTAACGGAACACCTCGGAGGGCTCGGTATGCCGGCGGACCAGCAAGATCGGGCGCCAGGAGTCCCGCGCGAAGCGCGCGTTGATGCGCTCGGCCAGCGCCTCGACGTCCGTGTTCAGCCGGCTATAGCGCTCGATCAGCGTGCGGCTGGGTGAGGCGACTTGCAGGAAGGTAAAGCGATCGTGCAGGTCAGGGCGCCGTTCCAGCAGCCGCTCCACCGCCAATAGCCGTTCTTCGATTCCCTTGGTGTAGTCGAGCCGGTCGATGCCGACGCCGAGCAGGCCATCCTCAGGCAGACCCAGCTCCCGGAACAGGGCACGACGGCATTCCGCCGCGGGCGGCGCATCCTTGAGCCAGTGGTTGGGCCATTCCACCGAAATCGGATAGCCGCGTACCAGGGTACGACGACCCTCGCGGACCACGGCAAGATCCTCACGATCTAGCCGCGCCTCGAGGAACCGGTCGGCCGCTTCCATGAAGTTGTTGCAGTGAAAGCGGGTATGGAACCCGAGGATGCTGCTGCCCAGCAGGCCTTCGATAAGCTCGTTGTGCCACGGGCAGATGCTGATCTGCTCGGCGTTCGGCCAGGGTATGTGCCAGAACGTGAGGATGGTGGCGCGCGGGAGGCGCTCGCGCAGCATGCGCGGCAGCAAGGCGAAATGGTAGTCCTGCACCAGGATCACCGGATCGTCCGTATCGGCTTCCTCACAGACCGCGTCGGCGAACAGGCGGTTGACCTCGCGGTAACTGCTCCAATCCTCCTCCCGGAACGTCGGCCGGTTGTGGGCCACGTGGCATAGCGGCCACAGACCCTCGTTGGAGAAGCCGTAGTAGTAGCCCCGCTCCTGCTCGGGGGTCAGCCACAGGCGCCGGACCATATAGGACTCCTCGCCGGGCGGCACGCGCACATGCCCTTGGCGGTCGGCGGTCTCGCGATCCGCGGAGCCCGCGCCGTGCGCGATCCAGACACCGGAGCAGGCGCGCATCACGGGCTCCAAGGCAGTCACCAGGCCGCTGGCGGGATGCAGCACGCGCACCTCACCGTCCGGGCCGCGCTCGTGGATATAAGGTTCGCGGTTCGCGACCACGATCAGCCGCTCGCCATGCAGATGGCGGTTGAGCGTGAGCTTGAGACGCTGCGGCGTCCATACACCGCCCTGCAACTCCGCCTGCTCCTCCGTCGCCAGGCGCTGCAGGAGGTCGCGCATGTCCCGTATCAGCGGCAGGAAGTCGCGGCGCACGGACGGTTCCTTGCCTTGGGCGATGCGGCGGAGTCCTTCACTCCAGCTGTGCCATGAGAGGCGCACCGCGAACAGCGTCACCAGGGCAGCCAGCAGGGCGAGCAAGGCGAACGAGCCCAGCAGGAAGGTCTGGGTGAGTGCTTCGCGGCGCTGTGCAAAGCTCAGGTCCTGTACCAGCACCACGAAGCCGAGCAGGGCGGAGTCGTCCACCAGTGGGAAGGCGCTGACGTGCACGGCACCACCCGGCAGGTCCGAGGTGGCGTGCCATGCGCGCCAGTCTTCCGCAGGCGTTGCGGCCGTGGGCCTGAGCTTGGTGCCGACCTCAGCGCACGAAAAGCGGGCAGGAAAGTTCGGTGTGCTGGCCCGGGGACGCAAGTCCGGCCCGCAGACGTCGACCGCCATGACGCGCTCATCCCGGGTGATGTCCTGGAGAAGCGCGCGCAGGGCGCGCAGGTCATTGCGCCGCAGCTGGTCGATGAGAGCGGGGCGGGCACCGGTCATGGCCAGCTCGGCGCGCAGAGCTACGTCCCGGTCGAACCATTGGTGCGCCGTGCGGTTCACCACCCACGCACCCGTGGCGCTGAGGAGCGCAAGCCCCGTCAGCGTGGCAACGGTGAAACGCAGGCGTGGACTCAAGACATCCTCCGATGATGTCAGCACAGCCACGATTTGCTACCGTTACGCTATGCGACTTGAAGATCTGGGACTGATTGGCAACTGCCAATTTGCCGCGCTCGTGGAGAGCAGCGGCAACGTGGTGTGGTGCTGCCTGCCCAGATTCGATTCCGAGCCGGTATTCGGCTCATTGCTTGACGGGTCCGGCGGTCAATTCAGCGTGAATCCACCGGAAAAAATAGCCGGAAAACAGTGCTACGCGGAGAATTCTAACATACTGCAAACGGCGTTCGAAACCTCCGAGGGCGTGTTCCGCGTCACCGACTTCGCGCCGCGCTTCCAACGCAACGGGCAGATGTTCCGTCCCACACAGCTGGTGCGGATCGTGGAGCCGCTGCACGGCACGCCGCAGGTCTCGGTACGCTGCGAACCAACGCTGGGTTGGTCGAAGCTGACACCAGCACGCCAGCAGCGGCCCCATGGCATTGAATACCGTGGCTATTCCGCGCAATTGCATCTGGACACCGATATACCCGTCGAGTGCCTCACCGGCAAGCCTTTCCTCCTGACGGAGCGCAAGCATCTACTGCTGACATGGGGTGAACCATGCGCGGGCCCCCCGGCCCAGGTATGCCATGAGCTGCATGCAGAGACGCTGCGCTACTGGCAGCGCTGGGTGAAGCATTGCAACATCCCCACGCGCTATCAGCGCGAGGTGATACGGTCGGCGCTGGCACTGAAGCTGCACTGCTTCGAGGACACAGGCGCAATCGTGGCGGCCGTCACCACTTCCGTCCCCGAGTCGGCCGGCAGCGGACGGACCTGGGACTATCGCTATTGCTGGCTGAGGGATGCGTACTACGTGATGGATGCGTTGCGCCTGCTCGGCCATTTCGAAGAGCGGGAACACTTCATCCAATACCTGCTCAAGGTCAGCGCGAACGCGCCAGAGCTGGACCTCAACCCGCTGTACCGCGTGGATGGTGGTTCGGACCTGGAAGAAAGGATCATGGACAACTGGGCCGGCTTCAACGGCGACGGACCGGTACGCGTCGGGAACGCCGCGGCACGGCATCGCCAGCATGACGTCTTCGGCGAGCTGGTGCTGGCCATGAGTCCGATATTCCTGGACGAGCGCTTCAGCCAGGAGCGCTCGCCGGCAACCCTCGACCTGCTGGAGCGACTCACGCAGAAAGCAATCTCAGTGGCCGGCACACCATGCGCAGGCATCTGGGAAGTGCGCAAGCAGTGGGAGCCGCAGACTTTCTCGTCACTCATGTGCTGGGCGGCAGCGAACCGGATGGCGCGCATCGAATCAGCGCTCGGCACTGGTAGGGCCGAGGGGTACCGCCAGGCCGCCGCGGGATTGCACGGGCAGATAACGACAAACGGGTGGAGCGGGGAAATCAACGCGTTCGCCGGCAGCTATGGAGGTCGGCAACTCGACGCAGCGCTGCTACAGATGGCGCCGCTGCGGTTCCTCCCGGCAGACGATCCGCGCCTGGTGCAGACGGTGGATGCCATACATGCCGGCCTGATGCGTGACGGCTGGCTGATGCGGTACCGCGACGACGACGGATTGGGCGTGCCGTCCGTCGCGTTCGTGATCTGCACCTTCTGGCTGGTGGAGGCGTTGGTGGCGACCGGACGCAGCGCCGAAGCGCGGGGAATCATGGACCGGGTGCACGAAGTGCTTTCGCCGCTCGGCCTGATGGCGGAAGATTGCGATGTGGCCGGCCGGCGCCTATGGGGGAACTTCCCGCAGGCCTACTCGCACGTAGGTCTGATCCGCGCCGCATTCGCGGCTTCCCCGCACTGGTCGGAGCTGCTCTAGCCGGGGGGGGGGGGGGGGGGTGGGGCTTGCGG